>JADGQP010000094.1 GCA_017881705.1 Christensenellaceae bacterium | reverse complement strand
TCAAAACTTAGTACCATCCAAAAACAGAGGACTAGTTTTAACAGTTTCAGTAACGCAAAACCAATCATGGTCAATCGGTTTCATAATAACATCTTTTCCAAAACGGTCAATCACAATGTTGCGAAATATATCGCTACTGAACCTGTTGGAAAGATGTACTATTAATTTCCCGTATCTTCGTAAAACCCCTTGCGTTTCCGAAAGATTTCTGATAAAATTCAATATTGGCACATCCTTGCGCCGCACGAGCATGTTGCGGCGCCATAAGTCCAAGAGGAGGTGAAATGAAATGAACAGGTACGAACTGACCTACATCATCGATACGGGCTTGGAAGACGCCGCCCGTAAGGAACTGATCGAAAAGTACGCCGAGCTGATCAAGCAAAACGGCGCCGAGATCGAGAAGCTCGATGAAACCTGGGGAAAGCGCCACCTTGCCTACGCGATCAACGACATGTTGGAAGGCTGGTATGTACTGGTTACCTTCAAATCCGAGAGCGATCTGCCCAAGGAAGTGGAGCGCAACCTGCAGAACAACGACAAAATCCTTCGTTACCTGATTATCAAGCTGGAGGAGAAGAAGCAAAGCGTAAAGCCGCGTGCCGCACGCCCTGTAATGGCGCCTGCGCCCGCCGTTTTTGCGGCCGAACCCGAACAGCCTGAAGTCGCCAAAGAGGAGGCTCCCCAAGTGGAAGCCGCCGCTGCGGAAATCGCTCCCGAAGAGTAAGGGGGAAGGGTAATGAACAAACTCACCATCATCGGCAATCTCACGCGCGACCCGGAAACACGCACGGTATCCACGGGCAAAACCGTTTGCTCCTTTACCGTCGCGGTCAACCGCCGTCACGCGACTCAGAACGCCAACCAGCCGGAAGCGGATTTTTTCCGTGTTTCCGCGTGGGATAAGCTGGGAGAAAACTGCCAGCGTTATCTCGCCAAAGGCCGTAAAGTAGCGGTGGTCGGCCCTGTGTCGGTCAGCAGCTACGAAGCGAAGGACGGCAGCGGAACGCGCTTTTCCTTGGATATCCGCGCGGAGGATGTAGAATTCCTATCCTCCCGCCAGGATGATCAGGGCGCAGCGCCGACCGACGCCGAACCCTCTGCAAAAGGCGGCGCGGCAAAGAAGGAAAGCGGCTTCAGCGAGGTTGACGACGACGATCTGCCGTTCTAACGCTCAATGAAGGAGGTACAGTCCCATGTCTGAAGATCGTGGAGATCGCGGCGACCGCGGAGATCGCGGCGACCGTGGCGATAAACGGGGAGGGCGTCCGCGTGGACGTAAACCCCGCCGTAAGGTTTGCAGCTTTTGCGTAGATAAGATCGAATACATCGATTATAAAGATGTCAACCGCCTGCGTCGTTTCGTAAACGAACGCGGCAAGATCATGCCCCGCCGTATGAGCGGCAACTGCGCCAAGCACCAGCGCCAACTTTCCGAGTCCATCAAACGCGCGCGTGCCATCGCGCTGATGCCTTACTCGGTGGAGTAAATTGCATAAAAACGCAGCGCGGGACTTTCGTCCCGCGCTGTTTGCATAGTTAGCACGATTATATGCCGCGAAAGTACAGTCAGGATACTTCAAATCAGTATGCGATGATGGTATAATCAAATGGCTATCATTTATCGGCCCGTGTTCGCGCCTTTACTGGACGCATAGGCCGACAAGCGTTAATAACGTTCAATAAAGCGGCGTCTTTTTGAGTTACATAGGAAGCACGGCCACAAGGAGACAGAGGGATGGAGAAGAACGACTTGTCTTTATCGCAGGAATCCGAAGAACGGGGTGAAGAAACCGCCCTATTATTGGGTAACGAAGCGGTAGCTCAAGGCGCGTGGGAAGCCGGAGTGAAAGTGGTAAGCAGTTATCCCGGCACGCCCAGCACCGAAATTACCGAAACCGCCGCCAAGTTTCCGGAAGTGAACGTGCAATGGGCATCCAACGAAAAGGTAGCCACCGAGGTCGTTTTTGGCGCGGCATTGGCTGGCGCTCGCGCCATGACCTGCATGAAACACGTAGGCGTGAACGTGGCCGCCGATCCGCTGTTTACCGCCGCCTATACGGGCGTAAACGCCGGCATGGTCGTATGCTGCGCGGATGATCCCGCTATGCACTCCAGCCAGAACGAACAGGACAGCCGCTATTACGCCCGCGCCGCGCATATCCCGATGCTGGAGCCCGCCGACAGCCAGGAATGCAAGGATTTTACCAAGCTGGCTTTTCAAATGAGCGAGGATCTGGACACGCCGGTATTCATAAGGCTTACCACGCGCGTATCTCACGCGCGCAGCGTTGTGACGCTGGGCGTGCGTGATGAGCTGAGTGTGAAGCCTTATCACAAAGACGCCATGAAATACGTAATGATGCCCGGCATGGCCAGGAAACGTCATTTGGACGTGCAAAAGCGCGAGGAGTTTCTGACGGAAGCGGCCAATACGCTGCCCATTAACGTGATGAAATTGCGCGATACGTCCATGGGCGTTGTAACCAGTGGGATCTGTTACCAGTACGTGCGCGACGCGCTGCCCAATGCCAGCACATTAAAACTGGGCATGGTCTATCCGCTGCCGATGAAGTTGATTGAGAACTTTGCCTCCAAAGTGGACAGGCTGATTGTGATTGAGGAATTGGAAGGCCTGATCGAGCGTGACATGAAGGCTGCGGGAATCGCCTGCGAAGGCAAAAAATACACGGGCATCCAGGGCGAACTGAGCGTAGAGCGCATTCAAAGCGCCCTGCTTAACAAACCCATGCCGGAATTATCCGCGAACGATCTGCCCGCGCGTCCGCCCGTGCTTTGCCCGGGCTGCCCTCACCGCGGTGTGTTTTACGCTTTCAATCGCCTGGGTCTTCGCGTAATGGGCGATATCGGCTGCTATACACTTTCCGCGCTTGCGCCGCTTTCCGCCATGGACGCGTGCCTTTGCATGGGTGCAAGCATCGGCATGGCCAGCGGCGCGGAACGCGCGCAGGGACGTGAATTTTCTAAAGGCACCGTTGCGGTGCTGGGAGACAGTACGTTTATCCACAGCGGCATCACCTCGCTTGTGGATGCAGTATATAACCAGGAAGCCATTACCGTGGTCATTTTGGATAACCGCATCACCGGCATGACCGGCCACCAGCAAAACCCAGCCTCCGGAAAGGATATCCACGGCAACCCCGCGCCTGCAGTCGACCTGGAAAAACTGTGCGAAAGCTGTGGAGTCAAGCATGTGACGGTTGTGGATCCTTTCGACCTCAAGGCGGTGGAAAAAGCGCTGCGCGAGGAAACCGCCCGCGACGAGGTAAGCGTGATTATCGCCCGGAGGCCATGCGCGCTGTTGGATAAAATAGTTAGGCCACCCTATGTGATTGAAAACTGCAAAAATTGCGGCGCATGCATGAAACTCTCCTGCCCGGCGATAGAGCACAGGGAAGACCGCGTGGAGATCAACGCATCGTTATGTATCGGCTGCGGTATGTGCGCGCAGGTATGTCCCTTCAAAGCGATTCGGGAAGGGGTGCGTGCGTAATGAGCAAGCCTGTTTTTGATCTGGTCATCGTAGGGGTTGGCGGACAGGGAACGCTGCTGGCCAGCAAAATATTGGGTCAGCTGGCAATGAACGCGAAACTCGGCGTTAAGGTAAGCGAAGTGCATGGCATGAGCCAGCGCGGAGGAAGCGTGATTACCCATGTACGCGTGGGCGAGCGTGTGCACTCGCCGCTGGTTGCGATGGGCAATGCCGATTATTTGGTGAGCTTCGAGGCGTTGGAAGCCGCTCGCGCGGCGGCGTACCTGAAGCAGGGCGGGGTGTTGATCGCCAACTCGCAGCGCATTTCTCCCATGCCGGTCATCACCGGCGTGGCGAGCTATCCGAACAATCCCCTTCAAAATCCGGCGCTCGCAGGCCGCAAGGTGGAAGCGGTGGATGCGCTTTCCCTGGCGGTGGAAGCCGGAAGCGCAAAAGCGGTGAACCTGGTTCTGCTGGGCCTGTTGAGCCGCCACCTGTCGTTTACCGACGAGGAATGGAAACACGCCATAGCCGTTTGCGTACCGCGCAGAACGCTGGAAGTGAATATTCGGGCTTTTGAAAACGGACGCGCTAGCTTGTCCGCAGCCGAATCTTGAGGAGGGAACCCCATGGAGCATAAAATTTGGAACCCTACCATGGAATGTATGCCCAGGGAGCAGCTGCGCGCCCTTCAGGACGAACGCTTGAAGGATGTCGTTCGCAGGGTGTACGAAAGCGTGCCGTTCTACCGGAATAAAATGCAAAAGATGGGGCTGACGCTCAACGATATCCACGGCGTGTGTGATATCGAGCTTTTACCGTTCACCGATAAACAGGATCTTCGCGACCATTACCCGTTTGGTATGTTCGCGGTGCCGCAAAGCGAGATTATCCGCATCCACGCCTCCAGCGGCACCACCGGCAAGCCTACCGTGGTAGGCTATACCAGCGGGGATATTGACCGTTGGTCGGAAATGATGGCGCGCGGCATGTACTGTGCCGACATCGGTAAAAACGACATCGTTCAGGTCGCCTATGGGTACGGGCTGTTCACGGGCGGTCTGGGTGCGCATTATGGTGCGGAACGCGTGGGCGCGTCCGTAATCCCCATCAGCGGCGGCAACACAACCCGCCAGTTGATGATTTTGCAGGATTTTGGCACCACGGCGATCTGTTGCACCCCGTCCTACGCGCTTAACCTCGCCGAAGCCCTACAGGCTGAGGGCATTAAGAAAACCAAACTGAAAAGCGGCATCTTCGGTGCCGAACCGTGGACGGAAGCCATGCGCGTTAAAATTGAAGAAATGTTGGACATAGACGCTATCAACATCTATGGGCTCAGCGAGGTTATGGGCCCGGGCGTGGCGGTGGAGTGCATGTGTAAGCAGGGCATGCACATCTGGGAAGATCACTTCCTTCCGGAAGTCATCGATAAAAACGGGAAAAGCCTGCCCTTCGGCGAACGCGGCGACCTTACGTTCACAACCCTTACCAAACACGGCATGCCGCTTTTACGTTACCGCACGCACGACCTTTGCACGCTCTCAGACGAGCCTTGCGAGTGCGGGCGCACTCATATACGCATGGGACGCGTAATGGGCCGTACCGACGATATGCTCATTATCCGTGGGGTCAACGTGTTCCCCTCGCAGATAGAGCACGCGCTGTTGCAGGTGGAGGGCATCGTGCCGCAGTACATGATCGTGGTGGAGCGTCAGGGCACGCTGGACACCATGGAGGTTCAGGTGGAACTCTCGCCGGAGTTTATGAGCGATACCGTAAGGGACGTGGAAGCGTTGGAACAGCGCATTGTAAACTCGATCGCCGCACACGCGCTGGTACACGCGAGCGTAAAACTTTGCCAACCCGGCTCCATCCCGCGCAGCGAGGGAAAAGCCAAGCGTGTAATCGACAAGCGCACGCTGTAATTTACAGGCCCGTTAACGGGCTAAGGCTCAGATGAACAATCGGTAACGAACGCTTGGAGGTGTAAACGGCATGTATGTAAAACAGATATCCGTATTCATCGAAAACACCGCCGGACGGCTGGCTGATTTTACCAAGGCGCTGGCGGAAAGCGATATCGACCTGGTATCCCTGTCCATCGCGGATACTACTAACTTTGGCATTCTGCGCGGTATTGTGGCGGATTACGACAAGGCCTGCAAAGCGCTTACCCAAAAAGGTTACACCGTAAAACTCACGGACGTGCTGGCTGTATGCGTACCGGACAGGCCCGGCGGGCTGGCCGAGATTTTGGCGAAACTTGCCCAAAAGAACATTGCGCTGGAATACCTGTATAGCTTTGTACGTAACTCTGGTAAAAATGCGCTGATTATTATCCGCGTGGACAAGCCGGAAGAAGCGGTGAAAGCGCTGGAAGAAGCCGGCGTGAAGATGCTTTCACAGGATGATGTTCGCGCGCTTTAACCACGCCAAACGAGTCTGTGCGGAAAACAAAGGCATGGTGGGCTTTGCGCCCGCCGGCTTTTGCGTTTTCAAGTGGCGGTTTGGTTAACGCGCCGAAAGGATGGCAATTGGATGATCAGGCAAAACCAGGCGATTATCGACTTGAACGCAATACGCGATAATTATCGGCTGATGGTTTCGCAGGTTCCGCAAGACGTGCGCGTTATGGCTGTTGTAAAAGCCAACGCTTACGGCCACGGGATGCTGGAAGTGGCGCGCACGGTGGAAGCAGCCGGTTGCCGCGACCTAGCGGTAGCCATTCCCGAAGAAGGCGCGCAGCTGCGCGAAAACGGCATCAAAGCAAACATTCTCGTGTTGGGCGCGGCTACCGACGCGGCTGCGGAAACTGCCATAAAATTGGGCCTTACGCAGACGGTGTTCGAGCCGGATACGGTTAAAGCGCTCAACGAAACCGCGGAAGAATTAGGCTTGCCGGCGTACGTGCATATCAAGCTGGATACGGGCATGGGGCGCATCGGCCTGCGCACGCAAGGCGAAGCGGAAGCGCTGGCGCTGGCGTTACAGCAGGCAAAGCGCGTGAAAGTCACAGGCATCTACACCCATTTTGCCGATGCCGACAACGTGGATGATAACGGCGAAATCAACGATTATACCCAAAAGCAGCTTGCGTCTTTTGAGGCGCTGCGCGCCTGCTTCGATCCCGGCATTCCCGCGCACGTTTCCAACAGCGCGATGAGCCTTGTATCGCCCCAGGCCCATTTTTCCATGATACGTCAGGGCATTTCCCTGTACGGTTACCCGCCGGTGAAGACCAATCTGGATTTTCACCACGCGCTGCGCTGGGAAACAGAGATCGTGTACGTTAAAGAGATCGCCGTAGGGGATAGCGTAAGCTACGGCTGTACTTTCACTGCGGATAAACCCATGCGTGTCGCTACCGTGGCCGTAGGCTACGGCGACGGTTACCACCGGCTGATGAGCAACCGTGGGCAAATGCTGGTGGAGGGAAAACGCGCCAATATTATCGGCCGCATCTGTATGGACCAGACGATCGTCGACGTTACGGATATTCCGCAGGCAAAAGTGGGTTCCCGCGCGGTGCTGATCGGCACGCAGGGAAACGACCAAATCGGCGCGGACGAACTGGCAGGCTGGGCAGAAACCATCAGCTACGAGATCCTGCTGGCCATCACGGCGCGCGTGCCGCGTACATACCTGCCCGTACAATAACGCAAGATTGCGTGATGGTTTATTTTTTGGTACAATATAAAGCAATGGATAAGCAAAACTAAACGCTTACCATACCCGAAACCCGGGAGAGGATTTGCGCATATGCAGAAAAAACCGATTCCCAAGGTAGACAAACCGATACTCATCGGATCCTGGCACGGCCGGGACGCTGTAAAACAAGGCTTCAAACTGATGCTGAGCATTCTATTTGTATCGGTAATCTACCTGATCTTTAGCCTCCTGTTATCGTTCGATGCGCTGATACTGCGCGTGATCACAAGCCTTGTGCTCGTTGTAACCACCACGGCTTACCTTTATAACAACGGGATTACGTTAGGCCAGAACGACGCGGCTTACGGCGAAATTATGTATACTCGCAAACAGGAAGGCAAACCGATATCGCCCGAGGAACTGGCGCACAGTTACCATCCCGCCAAAGGCTTTTTCTCCTTGCTGATAGGCGTGTCGCCCTATCTGGTATTAACGCTTGTGTTCGCGTGCCTCACGACGATTAACACCTACACGCTGGGCGTACTGCCCAGTTGGCTTACGCACTACACTCGGCAAAGCGGCATCGGGGACGCGCTGGCATATTACCAGAGCCACGACGGGTTGAGCGCGCTTTCCACGCTGCGCATTATCGTACGCAGCGTCACGCTGCCTTTCATCAATGTCGCGTCTAAACTGGGCGATGTGGCCACGCTTTGGGCGGAAAGGCTTTCACCCCTTTGGGTGCTGGTGGCTCCGCTGGGGTATGGGTTTGGCTACGCGCAGGGCAAGAATGCACGGGATAAAATCAACACCGGCATCGCAATCGGAGAGCAGAAGAAGAAACGCCGCGCCAAACGGGAACGCCGCGAACGGGACAAGAAAAACTCGCCGCGGCAGCTGGTGTGAACCCTTTCGTTAAATAAAGTATCGTATGGGGGTGCGGCATGCGCATCATTGCCGGAAGCGGCCGAGGCCGTACGCTTGTAGCGCCCAAGGGTACGGATACGCGACCGACGCAGGATTATGTGCGGGAATCGCTTTTTAACATTCTGCTTAGAAATGTGCCGGACGCGAAAGTGCTGGATCTTTTTGCCGGCAGCGGCGCACTGGCGCTGGAAGCGTTAAGCCGCGGCGCTCAATACGCCGTGCTTGCGGATAGCGGCGCGCAGGCGTACGCCAGCATCCTGCGCAACGTAGAAACGCTGAAAGCGCAGGACAGGGCGAAGGTTTACAAAAGCGAATGGCAGACGACGCTTGCTTGCCTGGCCGCCGAGAAACAACGCTTTTCCCTGGTATTTCTGGATCCGCCATACCGCCTGGAAGGCATCGAAACCATATTTATGCGGTTGGCAGAACTTTCTTTGTTGGAAAAAGACGCGTTAGTCGTAGCCGAACGCGCCCGAGGAAACGAACCTATGCTGGACGCTCGATTTGAAAAAACCGATGTAAGGCGGTATGGCGACACAGAAATCTATTTTTTCGTTTTTCATGGAGAGGAGAAAAGCCATGCGGAATAAAGGCGTATGCGTTTATCCGGGCAGTTTCGACCCCGTTACGCTCGGGCATATAGATCTGATCGAGCGCGCTTCCAAACTGTTTCCGGAATTGGTGGTAGCGGTGCTGAATAATCCGGACAAACACAACCTGTTCACCGTGGAAAAACGGATGGAAATGCTTCAAAAGGCGTGTTCGCATTTGCCTAATGTGAAGATAGACAGTTTTGACGGTCTGTTGGTTCATTATATGCGCAGTATCCAAGCGGAGATTGTGCTGCGGGGGCTTCGAGCGGTGACCGATTTTGAAAACGAATTCCAGATGGCGCAGGTGAACAGGCAAATCGCGCCGGAAATTGAAACGCTCTTTTTAATGACTTCGCCGGATTACGCCTACATCAGTTCCAGCGCCGTGCGCCAGGTTGCGGCGTTCGGCGGCGATATTGCTACGCTGGTACCGCAATGTATTATCCAGGACGTTTATCAGGCCTACCACTGATGCGGCCAACGAAGGGGGAGCGATGAACATGTCGGAAACGGACGT
>JADGQP010000093.1 GCA_017881705.1 Christensenellaceae bacterium | reverse complement strand
AGTGGCAAAGCCACTTTGTCGACAGTCTGACAGGGCACACTGTCAGACTGTTAACAAACCATCTTAGGGGCGTCGGGGGCCGAGGCCCACCGATTAGAAACCGAAACCAGCGACATGTGCGGTGGTTTCGGAAGCCTTGCGTAGCAAGGTTTCCCTGCACCCTTCGCCGCCGTGAGCGAAGCAAACAGGGGAAGGGTGTAAACTCGACAAAGTAGCAAAGCCACTTTGTCGACAGTCAAACAGGGCGCCCGCGGGCGCCCTGTTTTTATATTCGGATTCGCGTTTGTTACGCCTGAAAACGAACCATCTTGTAATAGGTTCCGGTGGTTTTCACATAGAACAAACCATACAGCACGGCTACGCCCAGCGCGGACAGGAACGTGTTGAAAGCGATATAGGGCACGTCCATGAGGCCGAAAAGCTGAAGCATCAGAATCATCATATGCAGGGAGCCGGCCACGTGGCACACCGCCACCAGGAGCGGCAGGAAGAATACCAGCAGGATCTGCCTGCGCACGGTGCCCTTCACTTCCTCCGGGCTCATGCCTACCTGTTGCATAATCACGAAACGGTCATGGTCCTGGTACCCTTCGCTGATCTGCTTAAAGTACAGGATAATCGCGGTGCCCATCAGGAACACGGATCCCAGGAAGATGCCCACGAACAGGAAGCCGCCATACAGCGCGTACCATTCCCCGCGCATTTCCGCTTTTAAGCTCATCGAATATTCGCCCCAGTCATTTCCCTTGAGCTGTGCGTAATAATCGTCCAGCTGTGCCTGGCTGCCGCGCACGTTCCATTGCGCGGTATAGGCCGCTTTGCTGTCGCTCTCGCCGGTTGCCGAAAGCATGGCAAGGGCGACCGAATCGTTGGGAACAACCAGGTAGAGGTTATTGACGGAATAATTATTGCTGAAGCTGGGAATCACGGCGAGATGATCGATCTTTTGCAGCCTGTAAAGCTCGCTGCCGATCGTCATTGTGCTCGGAAGGGTTTGCACGCCGCCATAGTAACCGATTTCGTCCGGCGCAAGTGTGAGCGTTGCGCCTTCCAACGCCGTGTATTCAGCCTGTGACAAGAGCATGATGCCATGCAGATCGTTATAGTTGGTGATGTCTGTGCGTTGGCTGGTGCCCGTTATTTTCCCGTCCGTGAGGTACCCCTCGGTTTCGTAGGCTGAAAAGGCGAAGTATTGTTCCACGGTCACGCCGCAGCGCTGCGCGATCGCCGCGTTTTGCGCTTCGACCCCGGAAAGCGAAGCCGTGTCCTCAACGGAAAGTTGAACATCGCTGGGGTAGTAGGAGCTCAGCACTTTTTCCGTACCGTTGTACAAGGCTACCGTGGTACCGATGGTAATCATCGCCATGGTGCACAGTATGGCAATGCTCGCAAGCCCGGCGGCGTTTTGCTTCATACGGTACAGCAGGCCGGATACGGTCACGAAATGCTTGGAGCGGTAATAAAAGCGTTTGTTGCGCTTCATCAGTTTCAGCAGCGCGATGCTGCCGCTTAGAAACAACAGATAGGTGCCGAAAATGACCAGAATCACCGCGATGAAAAACAGCGCGATCGCCGACATGGGACTGTTGACGGTCTGGGCGATCCAGTAGCCTGCGCCCGTGCAGCCTACGCCTAACACGGCCAGAATCCACCGCGCCTTGGGTTCGCGCTCGCCCGTGCGCCCGCCGCGCATTAATTCGATGGGGTTTACGGAACGCACTTGCCAGGCGTTATAACCGTCCAGCAGCAGGTACAGCGCGCCGAAAAGCACCACGGTGGCGATCAGCGCCACAAAATTGACCGAACTCGACAATGGAACGTCCATCCGAATCGCCAGCCGGATCAGCAGGAACATCAGCCGCGTCAGCAGTAAGCCCAGCCCAAGCCCCGCCACCGTGGAGATAAGCCATGCGATGCTCAGTTCGTGGAACAGCACGCGTGAAATGTGCTTTTTCTCCATGCCCAATATGGCGTACAGGCCCATTTCCTTTTTACGGCGTTTGATTAAGAAGCTGTTGGCGTAGAAAAGGAAGATCGCGGTAAACAACCCTACCACGGCGATGCCGAAATCCAGGATGATCACGAATTCCATACCGCCGTGGACCTGGCCGAAACCGGGGTTGAAGGCGATCATCAGGAAGCTGTACATCGTAAAGGTCAGCAGCGTCGAAGCCAGCAGAAACGGCAGGTAGGCTTGCCGGTTTTTCACCAGATTGTTGCGCGCCAGCCGAAAATAGATGAATTTAGTCACCTGTCACACCCCCGTCGGCCAGCAGGGTCAGGGTGGCGATGATCTTCTGATAAAAATTCTCGCGAGGGGCATCGCCGGCGTAGAGCTGGTTGAACACTTCGCCATCTTTGATGAAAAGCACGCGCGAGGCGTAACTGGCGGCCTGTGTGCTGTGGGTAACCATGAGGAGCGTTTGCCCGCTCTGGTGCACTTCCTCAAACTGGCGCATCAGTCGCGTGGCGGCTTTGCTGTCCAGCGCGCCGGTCGGCTCGTCCGCCAACAGTAGGCGCGGGTTGGTAATCAGTGCGCGCGCCACAGCGGTGCGCTGTTTTTGCCCGCCGGATACTTCATACGGGTACTTGCTTTCCAGCCCGCGCAGCCCCAGGCGCGACACCAGCGGAGCCAGCCGTGCTTCCATCTCCGCCAGGGGCTTATTTTGCAGCACCAGCGGCAGCAGGATGTTGTCGCGGATGGAAAAGGTGTCCAGCAGGTTAAAATCCTGAAAGACGAAGCCCAGGTTATCGCGGCGGAACGCGGCTTTTTCGCTTTCCTTCACGTCGGCGAACGAGCGGCCCTCCAGCAGCACCTGCCCGCCGGTGGGGTGATCCAGCGCGGCCAGAATGTTGAGCAGCGTAGTCTTGCCGCTGCCGCTTTCGCCCATGATGGCGATGAATTCGCCCTTTTCCACGGAGAAGGTCACGTTGCTGAGCGCCTGCACTTTTTGGGCGCCAAAGCGCGTGCTGTATACTTTTTGGAGATTCCGAACCTCTAGTAAAGCCATGGTGTCATCCCTTCCGCGTTCGCTCGGGAACGCAACTACAGCATAACGCCGTACGGCGCCGCGTGCCATCGTTCCGCCTTACGGCAGGCTTACAGTTTTGAAAGAATGAGAAAACAGCGGCGGAAAAAATCAATCGTATGTCTCAAACTGTTCCCGGCGCAGGTCGAAAGTCACGGTGGTGCCCTCCCCAAGCGCGGAAGTGACGGACACGCGATGCTTCAGTTTATCGCAGGTTTGTTTGCAAAGGTACAGGCCGATGCCGGTGCTCTTTTCGCCCTCGCGTTCCAGGCGCCCCACGCGGCCTGTGAATCCGCGCTCGAATACCCGCGGCAGGTCCTCGGGGCCGATGCCCATGCCCGTGTCACTTATGGTCAGCACCTGCGGCTCCCGAAGCGCGATGGTGATACGTCCGCCGGGGGGCGTGTATTTCAGCGCGTTGGTCAGCACCTGCGTAAGCGCCATGCCCAGCCATTTCGGGTCGGACAGCGCCGCGCCCTCGAATGGCTCCATCACCAGCGCAATCGTACGGTACAGAAAAATAGGCCGCAGCTGCCGCACCACCGAGCAGCACAGTGGGTACAGCGGCACCTCGGACAGTGCCAGGTCGTTGGGCAGGCTTTGCAGGCGCTGGAAAGCGAGCGCCGCGTCGGCATACTGACCGATCTTGAACACTTCCTGCCGCAGAAGTTCGTTATCAATCGGGTCGCCGCTTTGGGCCATCAGATCCAAAGCGGAAATCGGCGTTTTAATTTGATGCACCCAAAGCGTGAAATAATCCAGCCTTTCCCGCTCTGCCTGCGCGGCGCGTTCCAACGCTTCGTCGCGCGCTCGGCGGTACCCGTCGGCCAGGGCGCGGAAATCGCGTTCCGATTGGGTCACGGCGCGGGGAAGTTCGGCTTCCTCCAACGGCAGGTTTTTAATGGCCTGGCGCAGGGCCACATACCGGCCCGCGTAACGCAGCAGGGATACGACGGCTGCGATTGCGAGCCCTGCCGCCGTAATCAGCAGCGCATAACGAAGTTCGTGCAGCGTACCCTGCCCAAGCAGGTGCAGCCCCACGAACACGCCCGTAATGCCCAGCGCGGTCAGCGCGGCGTCTTTCACAGTGGAAAGCCAGCCGAGCCATACCCGAGTCCAGCGAATGTTCTTCATTCGTCCTCCACCAGGTATCCCTGACCCTTGCGCGTAACGATAAAATCCGTAAGCCCCAATTCGTCCAGCTTTTTACGGAGGCGCGCGACGTTGACGGTCAGGGTGTTGTCGTCGATAAAGCAATCGCTGTCCCACAGCCGCTGCATCAGTGTGTCGCGGCCTACGACCGTACCCCGATGTTCCATCAGCGTCAGCAGGATGCGGCTCTCGTTCTTGGTTAGTTCCAGCTTGCAGCCTTGATACAATAACAGGCTCTGCGCCGCGTCCAGTGTGGCGCCACGGTGCGAAAACGTCATCTGCGCGCCGTTGAAATTATAGGCACGGCGAAGCAGCGCGCCTATTTTAGCCACCACAACGTCCATATCAAACGGTTTGGTGATAAAATCGTCCCCGCCCATGGACATGGCCATGACCATGTCCATACTGCCTGTGTTGGAGGAGATAAACACGATGGGCGCGGTGGATACGCGGCGGATGCGCTCGCACCAGTAATAACCGCTGAAACAGGGCAAAGTAACGTCCATCAGCGTCAGGTGCGGCTGGGTACGCTGAAAAACGCCCTGTACGTCGCTGAGGTTTTCGCAGACGAAAGCGTCGTATCCCCATTTTTTCAGACCCGCGGTCAGCAGCCGGGCGATGGTAGGATCGTCTTCTACGATCAGGATCTTGAACATACGTCCTCCTCCGCGGAAAATACTTCCTTT
>JADGQP010000092.1 GCA_017881705.1 Christensenellaceae bacterium | reverse complement strand
GGTTGACAGTGACCCAAGCGCGCTCACGGCGGGAAAGCCTCCGTAATGCTTACCACTCGCCCATTTCCCGGTCGACCGCGCTCAGCACATCGTCCACCTTGGCCATTTCCTCCAACAGCTGCTCCAGCGTGATAATCAGCGGCGGCGCGATGAGGAACATGTTTTCGTGCGAGTAGGTCATAAATTTACGCGCGTTGAGCAGACCGATCACTTTTTTCATCACACCCTTGGGGTCTTTGCCGTAGGGGACAATCGGCTCCTTGGTTTTCTTGTCTTTTACCAGTTCAATGGCGGAGAACAGGCCGATGTAGCGCACGTCGCCCACGCAGGCGTGTTTAGCTTTCAGCTTTTCCAGCTCCTCGCCCAGCACCTTGCCCACCTTGTTTACGTTATCCAGCACGTTGGCCTCGGCGTAATAGTTTACGCAGGCAACGCCCGCCGCGCAGGCCAGCGGATGGCCGCTGTACGTAAGCCCGCAGGAAAGCAGGTGATCGTCGAAGAACGCGGCGACCTTGCTGCAAACCGCAACGCCACCCAGCTGGGCGTAACCGCAGGTAACGCCTTTAGCGAAGCTCACCAGGTCGGGCTTGACGTTGAAATGCTCGAAGCCGAACATTTTGCCTGTGCGGCAGAAGCCCGTCATCACCTCGTCGCAGATCATCATGATGCCGAAATCGTCGCAGATTTTACGCACGCCTTCCATGTATCCCTTGGGCGGCACGATGATGCCATTGGAACCTGTTACGGTTTCCATCACGATCGCGGCGATCGTTTCGGGGTTTTCGTAGCCGATCTGCTCGCGCAGTTTCGCCAGGTAGTAGGCGCCGGCGGTCTCTTCGCTTTCAAAGGGAATGGTTTCCCGATACAGGTAGGGGTCGAAAAACTTCACGAAGCCCGGAATACCCGGCTCAAGCGGGTAGCGCCGCGGTTCGCCGGTAAGGTTGCCCGCGCCGAATGTGGAGCCGTGATAACTGCGGTAGCGCGAAAACACCTTATAACGGCCCGTGTACATACGCGCCATTTTAATGGCGTTCTCGTTGGCGTCCGCGCCGCCGTTGGTAAAGAAGATCTTCCCGAAATTATCCGGCAGCAGTTCGACAATCATGCGCGCCAGCTCCGCGCGCGCGGCCACGCCGAAGGACGGCGACATATAGCAGTATTGCTCGGCCTGCGCCTTAATGGCCTCGATAATGGCGCGGTTACCGTGCCCCAGGTTAAGATTGACCAACTGGGAGGACATATCGGAATACCGGTTGCCCTCGTAGTCCCAAAAGTAGATGCCATCCGCTTTTTCCACGGGGATGGGGTTCAGCCCCCCCTGCACGGACCAGGACTGTAGATTGTATTTCAAGGAAACAGGCTTGATTTCCTCAGGCTTAAGCATAACGCAAGGCCTCCCATATCATACTGACCGCGCCGCGGTGGCTTCTTTGACCAGTAAAGAGGGACCCATCCTTTCGGATAAGCCCCCTTGCTAATCTTGGTATTATCTTATCACGGCAAGCGAAAATTACAAGGATGTATAAGCACAGAAATTTTTGTGCTGAAGCACAAGCGCTCAGTGGGTCAGCTCCTGAATGGAAAAGGCCAGGGTGATGCGCAGTTTATCTTCGTAGGTCAGGTCGCAATGCAGAATCTCTTTAATCCTTTTAATTTTGTAATTGATGGTGTTGCGGTGCAAATAGGTCGCTTTTGCGACGGTTTGCACGCTCGCGTCGTTATCCAGGTAACATTTGAGCACTTGCACATAGTCGGTATGGTGTTCCTGATCGTATTTGCACAGCGGCCGAAGCGCCTCGTTGTACAGTTCCTCCAGCACGCCGCGATCTTCCACCGATAAAAGCACCTTATATAACCCCAGGTCCGCGTACCAGCGCACCGATTCGGCGCCGCGCAAGGCAATCCGCAGAGCAGATTCCGCGTTGCGGTAAAGCCGTGATACGCCTTCCAGCCCGGTTTGCGCATCGCTGACCCCGACACGCAGGGAAAGCCCTTCACCCATCGTTTCCACAAAGTGAGTCACGCTTTGCAGCAGGCCGCGTACGGCGTCCCGATCAAAATCCTGCAAAACCAGCACCATGTTTTCATCCACGCCGAACAGGCTGTATCTTTTCGTTTGCCTGTCCAGCGCGCCCTGCAGGCAGAGGCGCACGCGGTTGCGGAAGGTTTCGGCGTCAGCGGGCGCGCCTTTGCTTTGCATCGACGCCACGCAGTATTCGCCCTGGTCGCCAAAGCCCTGCCGTTCCAACGCGGGCCGATACATGCGGATGTTCTCCGGAAAGAAAATTACGTTTTTCAGCGTCTGCGCGACGGTGTGATCCCGTTCTTCGCTGGTGATGATGCGGTGGCAAAAATCATACGTGATATCCACCAGTTTCACTTCCCAGGGAACTGTGAAAAGCGGAAAGCCGATTTCGTCACAGTAGTGCAGCACATCAGGCGGAATCTCGTGAATATAGGGGCCGATATTCAGCACCAGCCCACTCACGTTTTGCGCGTTAAGCGCCTGGATAAACGAGCGTATCCAGTCCGGCCGGCTTTCGGCAATGCCGGTGGTGAAAATCAGCTCATACCCGTGCAGGAACCTGGAAACCGAAATATCCTCGATCAGGTGCACCCAGGTAACCATCTTGTCCAACCCGCTGCGGCCGGCCACCAGTTCCACGGCGTGGGCCTGGTTGGTCTGCTGGTACAGATTTCTCACCGATAACGCCATAGGCCGCCTTCTTCCCGCAGCGTGATGTAACCGCCGATGATGCGATTATAGCTTTTCCCGCGCACAACGTCAACGCGGGTTTAAACGCGGCTCCCGTACAGTTTCCGGCCGTGCAATTCGCCGTCGTTTATGCTACAATGGCATTCGACGGCATGATAACGGATGCTCCTCCTTCGCCTGTTCTCGGCGTACGGCAGGGGGCTGTGGCGTCCGCTTGGAAGGGTGCGAAAATATGCGCTGCGAACGTATTGAGCTTCACTTGGATTACCGAAAAGTCGGCGCCGAGCAGGACGGCTACCAGCCGTATCTGCAAACCTATCTGCTGGATACCAGCCCCGAGCTGCCGTTAAACGACGTGCGGCCCGCGGTGATCGTATGCCCGGGCGGCGGGTACTTTTTCAAGTCGGATCGGGAAGCCGAGCCGATCGCCATGCGTTTTTTGGCGGCGGGGTTTCACGCGTTCGTACTGCAATACAGCGTGGCGCCCTCCCGTTACCCCAGCGCCGCGTTGGAACTGGCCGCGGCCGTGCAGCTGGTTCGGGAAAATGCGGCCGATTTCGGCGTTAACCCGCGGCAGATTTTCGTGATCGGGTTTTCCGCGGGCGGTCACCTGTGCGCGACGTTGGGCACGCTGTGGGACGAACCCGTTTTCTCCCGGGCGCTGGAACACGGGCAGGGAAAAAACTGGCGGCCGGACGGTATGCTGCTGTGTTATCCCGTGATTACCTTGAGCCTCTTTACCCACGGAGGCTCCCGCGATAACCTGCTGGGCGAAAACGCGCCCAAAGAAAAAATAGATGCGCTGTCCCTGGAAAAGCATGTAAGCGCGGAGACCGTGCCCGCGTTTTTATGGCATACGGTTGCCGACGACGCGGTGCCCGTGGAGAACTCGCTGCAGTTTGCCGCCGCCCTACAGGAGAACAGCATCCCTTTCGAACTGCATCTTTACGAGGAAGGCGTACACGGGCTGTCCCTGTGCGACGCAACCACCGCGCAGGGGCCGGAACATATTATGCCCGACAACGCGGGCTGGCTGGATTTGGCCGTACGATGGATTCGCCGCCGCGCACAGGGCAAATTGTAATTGTTTATATATCACAAACGCCCCGAAAAGCGATCGCTTTTTCGGGGCGTTTGCATCAGATATTTATTGGAAATCTTCGGCTCTCCGTTTGAGCTTGGTTTTACTGCGATATAGTTGGGTGTCCGCCTCGGAAAACAACGCGTCGATCGATTCGGTATTCTCGTCCCCTTCGGCGATTCCGGCGCTGATAGACAGTGAATAGCTCAGGTTATTGACGCTGCAGTATTCCTGCAGGTTTTTCTCCACGCGGTTGAGGATGCCCTCCAGTTTAACTCTCCCGCCCTGTCGGGATATCAGCATAAACTCGTCGCCGCCATAGCGGCTCAGGAACGTTTCGCGGTCGCAAACCGCCCGCAGCGAATCCGCTACAATCTTGAGGGCTTTATTGCCAGTCATGTGACCATAGCGATCGTTGATCCGTTTAAAGTTATCCACATCCAGCATGGCCAGGTATACGCCGTTTCCCTTGCCGTTCCCCTGTGAAAGGCTCTGCATGTAACTGTCGGCCTTTTTCCGGTTATACAGTCCCGTGAGCGAATCTGAATAGATTTCGGCGTTTTGCGTGTTAAAAAAGACGATCAGCAGACCGATTACCGTGGATAGCCAAACCACCGTGACGGTATTAAACCAGTAACTCTGTAAAATTCCTCCCACAACCGGAGCAATCGGAAAAAGCATCAGCGAGGTAAGCGTTTGCTGGTTGAAGGCAAACGTGTCCGGCCTATTGGCGGCCAGATACCGGCAATGATGAACCAGGATCCGCACGAAAGAAATGCCCAGCAGCAAGAAGGATAAAGCGAATGATACGCCAAGCATGGAACCGCGGTTGTACACGTTGTTCGCGTCGATACGGAATAACAGCGAATACCGCACGCTCAGCAGCGCAAACACCGTATTCACCGCAACGGGCAGCCAGTACAGCCAGGTCAGGCGCCGTTGTATGCGAGCGGGCGTTTTTAGCCTCACATCGCAAAACATCGCGTACAGCACCGACATCAGCGGGTTCAATATATAGAAAGCGGTTGTAATCAGCAGGTTCTGCGTGCGGGCGCCGGCAAAGGTTTGGCCATTAAGCACGTAAGTTCCTGCGTCCAGCGCGAGAATCACAAGGTTAAGAATCAGCATCCATTTAAATATTACCTGGTCGCGCAATAAAAAACGGCGCTGCTTCCCATGAAAATCGAGCAGCATCGTCAGTAGAACGATCATCGCAAACCCGTTTGCCACAACCGCTGCCGTCCATGACAGCGTCATGCTATCACCCACTTAATCTATCCATATACAGGATATATTGGCTCAATTATAACATGATCTTACATACGATGCCATCGAATGGAAAAAGAAATTCCCCATTTCAGTCGCCCTATGGTTTTCCAATTTCCGTTTTTGCAAGGCAGCCACGTACCGTGCGCCCCTCTTTTCTAGCGCCTTTCGCACAGCGTTAGCCGGTAGGTCACGCATCCGGGCACGGCGGGAGCATCCGCCTGCCGCGTCAGCCCGTTCGCCTCGTACATTCTTCGGGCAGGCGCAAAAAACTCGTCCGCACCGGTTACAACTGTGATTGTCTCAGGCCCCTGGCTAATCATACGTTCCAGCGCAAGCCCAAGTTGCGCTTTTCCCCACCCACGCCCACGAAAAGTCGGCAGGATGCAGTTATGCCCAATGCGGATCTCCGCAGGCAATCCCCGGGGATCCCACGTAACGAACCCCACGGGCTCGCCGTTTTCCACGCTGATAAACCCATACTGTTCCAGCATCGGCAGGCGGTCGTACACAAAATCGTCAAATTCCTTCCAGGCGACCGAATCCCGCAGCGTCAGCACCGGGTTCGCCTGGTAGGTGCTTTTCAGCATCGCGTAAAGCGTGCCCCTGGGAAAATCGCCGAATAGTGCCGCGTTCATTCTTTTTCTTATTTTTCCTTTCGTTTGCCTTCTTATTAACGAAGGCGTTTGCGGTTTTACGTTATGCGCGGTTTAAACCGTACCGCGAAGGATGCCTGCCCCTCGACGGCGAATAAATGTAAAACCAGCTGTACTTTATTATGCCGACGCAGGGCGAAAAAGTCAAGGGCGGCAGGGCTTCCAAGCCCGTTCCACAGCCTGTTCCCATAAGCGGAAACGCCCCGCGGGTTTCGTGCGCAATGCAGGAAACCCCGGGGCGTACTTTCGTATTCTGGTTGGCAGGTGTTAAATAAACAGGTTCACGTTGCTTTCTTCCGCGTCGCCCAGGTAAGCGCCCACGCCGCCCAGTTCCACGCCATCGATCAGTTCCTCTGGCTTGATACCCATCACGTCCATGCTCATGGTGCAGGCTACCAGCTTGATGCCAGCCTTCTTCGCCTTGTCGATCAGGGTGCCCAGCGAGTCGACGTTCTTTTGTTTCATGATGGCTTTCATCATGGCGGTACCCATGCCGGCCATGTTCATGCGGGAAAGTTTCAGTTTGGTGCTGCCGCGCGGCAGCATAAAGCCAAACATCTTTTCCACAAGGCTCTTTTTCACTTTTACCTTTTCGGAACGCCGCAGCACCGTAAGCCCCCAGAAGGTGAAGAACATCGTGACCGGCCTGCCCATGGCTGCCGCGCCGTTTGCGATGATAAAGCTGGCCAGCACCTTGTCCAGATCGCCGGAGAATACGATAATCGTTTTTCCCTCGGGCAGGTCGTGCACTTCGGTGGGTTTGGGCGCGCCGCCCTTGCGCACCAGGGCGATGTAATCGTCCCCCCGCCGTTCGTTGGAAAGCAGGGTGTTGCCGGTGCGGCGGCACCATGCACCGATATCCTTGGCAAAGCCCGGGTCGGAGGCGGATACTTCCATAACCTCGCCGGGTTTCATGGTTTGCATGGTCTGGAACACTTTCATAATCGGCCCCGGGCACTGCATACCGCTGCAATCAATGCGCATGGATGCGGCAGGTTCGTCCGGGATGGCAACATGTCCGCTGTCCGCGACGGGAGCGGCTGAAGAAGCAGCGGTTTCGGCTTCCATCTCCTCAAAGTGCGTGCTCTCATAGAACCTTGCGCCGCCGGGGTATACCGACACACGGTCAAACCCATGCTGCATAAGGATCCGCGCGGCGTTGTACGCGCGCACGCCAATGGCGCAAAACACGATGATTTCTTTTTTGGGATCCAGTTCGCCCAAGCGCTCGCGCAGCTGCCCCAGCGGGATATGCGCAGCGCCCGGCACAGCGAAAGCCAGCAGTTCCGCATCTTCGCGCACGTCCAAAAACGTCGCGTCGGGATGGGAAACGAACGCGTCCCAGGGTGCGATGTCCATCAGTTTATCTACCACGTTACGCGCTACAAAGCCCACCATGTTCACTGGGTCCTTCGCCGAGGAGAAAGGCGGTGCGTATGCCAGCTCCAGCTCGGACAGTTCTATAACGCCACCGCCCAGCCGCTGGGTAACGGCGATGGTATCAATGCGCTTATCCACACCATCGCGGCCGACGATCTGCGCGCCGAAAATCTTTTTTCCGTCCGTGGAGAACAGAAGCTTAAGGGTCATAGGCATTGCGCCCGGGTAATACCCCGCGTGCGAATTTTGCGTAATGGTCACGGTGCGGTAATCCTGGTCGCGTTTCATGCTGCGCTTGTTAAGCGCGCGCTCGCTTGCGCCTACGCTGGCAGCAGTCAGGTCAAACACACGCACCACCGCGGTGCCCTGCGAACCTTTATACGTTTCGTCCCCGCCCGCGATGTTGTCGGCAGCGATGCGCCCCTGTTTGTTGGCAGGCCCCGCAAGCGGGACCATCGTGGAATCGCCGAAAACCAGGTCCTTTACCTCAATTACGTCGCCCACAGCGTAAATATTCGGGTCGGATGTACACAGGTGATCATCCACCACAACACCGCCGCGCGCGTTTACGGCAAGGCCGGCATCCTTGGCCAGCTGCCCGTTGGGACGTACGCCGATCGACAGAACCACCAGATCCGCGGTTAGTATTTTTCCGCTGTTGAGCTTCACGTCCACCCGCC
Organism: Christensenellaceae bacterium; assembly: GCA_017881705.1. Classification (GTDB taxonomy): domain Bacteria; phylum Bacillota; class Clostridia; order Christensenellales; family Aristaeellaceae; genus CAXXOK01. Next base: position 1,348 of record JADGQP010000092.1, on the reverse strand, counting down.
CGTCATGGTCCGTAAAGGCAGCGACGCCGTCGCTCAAGAACAGATCCACGCTATTTTGGCGAATGTTCTCATGCAGCAGCTGCGCCATTTCAAAGTCCAGCGGCGCCATCACCTGATTGAGCATTTCCACCAACGCTACGGTAAGCCCCGCGTGCTTCAGGTTTTCGGCCATTTCCAGGCCAATGAACCCGCCGCCGACCACCACCGCGGAAGTTGCGTGTCCTTCGGTGATTAACGCGCGAATCTCATCCGCGTCCGGCACCGTCCAAAGCGTTCGTACACGCGGCAGGTCGATGCCGGGGATGGCCGGATGCACGGGAGAAGAACCCGTGGCGATCACCAGCGTATCGTAGGGTTCCTCGTAGGTTTCCCCTGTTTCCACATGTTTGACGGTCACGGTTTTCTTTTCTCGGTCGATGGACACAGCCTCGTTTTTCACCCGAACGTCCACCTTGAACTTCTGCTTCATCGCCTCGGGGGTCTGCAAGAGCAAAGCGCTGCGGGACTTAATCACATCGCCCACGTGGTAAGGCAGGCCGCAGTTGGCATAGGATATGTACGCGCCGCGTTCTAAAAGAACGATCTGCGCGTTCTCGTCCAGCCTTCTCAGGCGAGCCGCGCAGCTTGCGCCGCCGGCAACGCCGCCGATAATCACAACTTTTTTACTCATAGTCCGCTCCTTTGGCGTTTACCGCATAACGCGCTGATCATTAATGAAACGTCAAGCGTGCGGAACGTGTAACACATCCCGCACGTTCATTCCCGGCGGGCACGCCCGCCGGGCGGTAATTTTTAGACTTCCGCCTTCCACAGCCCGTGCAGGTTGCAATAGGCATACGCGGCCAACGGCTTGTCCCCGGCCAGCGCGAACACAGCCTTGGGCTCGTCGCCGGGTTTGAGGCACCTGCGCTGCCCGCCGTTCTCGGTTTGCAGATAGACCCATTGGATCGAATGTTCTTCCGTCATGGGATGGGGCACGGAACCGACTTTAACGGTTACGGTGTCGCCGACAACTTCGATAACGGGCACGTGTTTTTCTTTGCTGGCGTCCACGCTGCCAGGGATGAGCTCGGTCATAGGGTCGCCGCAGCAGGTAAGCGGAGCGCCGGATTCGTGGATCATCCCGACCAGGTTGCCGCAATGTTTACATACGAAGAAACGGATTCCACACATACGATATTCCTCCTGTTAGGCCTGTTTTGGAAGGATTCGCCCCCAAACGTACGGCCGTCGTTTTTCGAACAGTCGGCGCTCGGCGCGCTCCTTCTGGGTTACGAGGCATTCGATGTTTATATACAGCATTCCATGAAATATGAAACCTGTTTGTTGATGGAATTTTAACCGACCG
>JADGQP010000091.1 GCA_017881705.1 Christensenellaceae bacterium | reverse complement strand
GGTGCTATTCCGAAATGAAAAAGCAAGCCATAGCCCGACGCTGAAAAACGCCTCAAAGAGCGTAGCGTTTAACTTTCTTTGAGGCGTTTCGATGTTTGTTTGCAAGATACCCTGATTTAATATAAGTGTTCCCTACGATTCATGTTTATACGGAAGGTTCCCTGTCTGCTGTCGGGCGGGGAGAATATACCTCCCGCTGAACGCTGTTTTGTATAATGCGCCGCGCCTGCGTAACGCCGTCGATTTGCTTTTCGGCGATCCACTGCACGGCCAGATTTCCCAGCGCCGTAGCTTCTACCGGGCCTGCATATACCGTAAGCCCCGTGCAATCGGCGGTCAGCTGGTTCAGGGTGCGGTTTTGGCAGCCGCCGCCCACCACGTGTATAGCGGTCACCGGCCGCCCCGTTAAGCGGGACAGATGGTCGACCGCGACCTGATAACAGCACGCGAGGCTATGGTGGATACAGTATAAAAGTTGCGCATCGTTCGCCGGTGTGGGGGCGCCGGATTGCGAAAGCGCTGCAAGGATTTCCGCGCTCATGCAGGCTGGCGACAGGAACCGCTCGTCGGAAGCGTCGAAGATGGGTTGGTAATCCTTGCCGCCTAACGCCGTCTCCGCCATTTCGGCATAGGATAGGCGACGGTTCCATTCCCTGCAGATCGCCTGTAAAATCCAAAGCCCCGTGATGTTGCGAATAAACAGAACCTTGGCGTTATAGCCTTTTTCGTTGGTGAATCCAGCGCGCCGCGCGGCCTCGGTCGTAATAGGCCTGTCCAGCTCCATGCCTAGCAGGCTCCATGTACCGCTGGAAAGGATGGCGGGGTTTCCGGCCGACACAGGGGTCGCCAGATAGGCGCCCGCGGTATCGTGGCTGGTCGTCAGCACGACTTTACAAGAAAACCCTACGGCCTCTGCGATATCCGGAGAAAGGAAGCCCAGCGGCGTACCGGACGGAACCGGTTTCCCGCCCAACACATTCGCGGGGATTCCGGCAGCCGACAATACGGCCCGGTTCCATCCGCAGGTTCGCGCGTTTAACAACCCGCTGGTGGATGCCATGGAGTATTCGTTGCGCGCAATGCCGCATAAGCGGTAACTCAGATAGCTGGGGGTAAACAGAAGGCGGGGGTTCTCCGCCAGATTGCGCGGATGAGCCAGATTTTCCGCCATAAGCTGGTAAACGGTATTGTAGGATTGCCGCGCCACGCCGGTTGCGGCATACAGTTTCCGCGGGCTGATGGAAGCATCCAGCCGGGCGGGCATTCCTTCGGTACGCGCGTCGCGGTATGCGACGGAATCGCCGACCGGATTGCCATCTTCATTCATAAGCGTATAATCCACGCCCCATGTGTCGATACCGACGGTTGCGGGGACCATGCCCAGCTCGGCGCACTTTTTCATGCCGACGAGGATATGCGCAAACAGCGCGTCCCTATCCCAGCAGAGATGGTCGTTGCGCTGCACCATATCGTTTTGGAAACGGTACACTTCCGTAAGCGCGATTTGATCCCCTTCGATACGGCCTACGATGTGCCGCCCTCCGCTTGCGCCAAGATCGATCGCCAACGCATAACTGCCCATTGCGAACCCTCCCGCATCGGCGTTTGGATTATGGTTTATAGTGCGTGCGTGCCATGGGCTGAGGCGGCAGGGTACGATTAACTCATGCCGCATCGCCGGTTAAACAGCCGTTAAAGCGCGCCGATTTGGCTTAATCGTACAGCGGGCCGTAATGCTTGCAGGCGGCGTAATCGGCGGCTTCGGAACCCTGTGTGCCGAACGCGGCCCAACTGTGCGGGCGAAACAACTCGCTCTCTGGCACGTTGTGCATGCTGACCGGAATGCGCAGCATGGAGCAAAGCGTAATCAGCGCCGCACCCACATGCCCGTATACGGTAACGCCGTGGTTGGCACCCCAGTTAGCCATAACGCTGTATACATCGCGGAACGCGCCTTCTCCCGTAAGGCGTGGCGCAAACCAGGTGGTGGGCCAGGTGCGGTCGGTGCGCTCATCCAACGTGCGGTGAACGTCGTTAGGCAACAACAAGGTGCTGCCTTCGGCAATCTGCATCACCATGCCTACGCCCTCCACGATGTTCGCGCGCAGCATGGTCACAGGCATTTCGGCCTGTGTGGCAAAGTGGCTGGAGAATCCGCCCCCGCGGAAGTATTCGTAATTGGCGCGGCACCAATCGGTCGCCTCAAGGCAGCCTGCGATATCCTTGTCCGTCATGTCCCAGAAGGGTTTCATAACCGGCTTGCCTTGCGCGTTCCGGCAGGCGCCGGTGGCGTCCAGCGCCGTCGCGCCGCTGTTGATCAGGTGGATAAAGCCGTTTTTAGCCAGACCATCAGGCTGCCATCCCGTTACGCGTTTAACCGCCTCGGGGCTCCAGTAGGTGCGTACGTCGTGAAAGCACGGCGCGGTCTGCGCGGTAAGCCACCCCAGCATCATCGCCACGCCGTTGAGCGTATCATTTTCCGTGGCGAAGGGTACGGGCGATTTGGGGCCGTGCCAGTCGAAGGTGCTTGCCATAAAGCTTTCGGTAAAGTCGGCGTTGGGCAGCCAATCCGTCCAATTGCGCTGGCCCTGGAAACCGCCCGCGATGGCGTTTTTGCCGAGCGCCTCTTCGTGCCAGCCCAACTCGGCCAGTTTCGGGTTGCCAAAGAGGATATCGCGGACGATCAGCGTCATTTTAACGACGAACGACCAATCCTCCTGCGGGGGAACGGCCTTGGAGCGGACGATCACCTCCGGCAGGGTCTTTCCGGCGTTGCAATCGAACCCTTCCGGGCAGTGGGTGTGCACCCATTCAAACGCGAGGCTATATTCTTCGGGGTCGTAGATTTCCAGTTTCATGCGGCGAAGGATCTCGGTCATATCGACCCACTCGGTACGGATGCCGAAATATTTCTGGAACGCCATGGTATCGCAGTAGCTGCCCATGATGCCCATTGCCACGCCGCCAAGGTTTACATAGGCTTTGTTGCGCATCCAGCCTACCGAGATGGCGCATTGTGCGAAACGGATAATCTTTTCCCGCACGTCGTCGGGAATGGGTGAATCGCTTGCGTCGCGCACATCACGCCCGTAGATGCTGAAAGCGGGCAGTCCTTTTTGCGCGTACGCGGCCAGCACAGCCGCCAGATATACCGCGCCTGGGCGTTCCGTGCCGTTGAAGCCCCATACGGCCTTAATGGTCAGCGGGTTCATATCGAAAGTTTCCATGCCATAGCACCAGCAGGGCGTTACGGTGAGCGTCGCAACGACGTTCTGGCTTGAAAAATGCTCCTCGCACAACGCCGCTTCCGCGCCGCCGCCGATGGTGGAAGGGGCGACCACCGCCTGCACAGGCGTGCCGTCCGGATAGCGCAGGCTTTCGATCAAAGCCTTGGCAGCCAGCGCCATGTTCAGGGTCTGTTTCTCCAGCCCTTCCCGAACGCCGCCCCAGCGGCCGTCAATCACAGGCCGAATACCGATTTTAGGATACAGCATATTACTCGTCCTCCTTTTCCGGTGCGGGGTCACAGGGCGTTTGCGGCGGCTGGCACTTTTCGTAGCCCGGGTGCCTGCCGGTAACGTGGTAATAATTCTCGCGCAGATCAAGCAACTTATCGATATTCTTGCGGCTGATCTCCTGCGCGCCGCCTAACATTCGCGCCGTAAAGCTGATTTTCGCAAACAGCTCAAGGGTTTCCATGCGGTAATACGCGGTCAGCAAATCCTTACCCAGCGTAAGCGCGCCGTGGTTTTGCAGCAGCAGCGCGTCGTGATTTTGCAGATAGGGCTCTATCGCGTCGGGCACCTCACGGGTGGAGGGCGCGCCGTAGGGTGTTATGGGTACCGCGCCGATGGTGATGACCGTTTCGATCATGCTGTATTCGTCCAACGGGATATTGGCCACCGCGTAACCGGTGGCGGTCGGGGGGTGCGCGTGCACCACGGCGCCCACGTCGTTGCGCTTTTCGTAGCAGCGTATGTGCATTTTCAGTTCGCTGGAGGGCACGTTGCCTTCAGGCCCTTCCAAAACTTCCATGGCAGCGTTTACGCGCAGTAGCATTTCCGGCGTGATGAAGCTTTTGCTGACACCCGACGGGGTAATCCAAAACGTGCCGTCCGGCAGTTTGACGGAAACGTTTCCGTCGTTGGCCGCGACCCAACCCTGCTGCCACATCCGGTGACATACGTCGCAGATCTGTTCTTTCAACGTATCCGTATTCAATTCACATCCCTCGTTTCCATATAATCGTATATTATAGGATACGCCTTGTCAAACGAAAATTCTCCTGTTATTATAGCATAAAGTAGCACGATATTCACATTGGTTGGGGGAGGCGGGCAAACGTGAGCAACCTGAGGTACCATGAGAACAAACAGCGGGGTTCCCTTTCGTTTCCGCTGGATTATTACTTTGTGGACCGCAACCACAGCCGGTACGAAATGCCCTACCATTGGCATGACGAAGTGGAAATCATTCATATCATCAGGGGTCGCTTTAGGTTGAACGTCGGCGGCGAAACCCACGTGCTTGCGGCGGGCGACGCGGCCTATATCGCGTCGGGTCTGCTGCACGGCGGCGAGCCGGATGAGTGCGAGTATGAATGTGTGGTGCTGGATCTGCGCCTGCTAATGCGCAGCGACGACCTGGGCCGACGCTATATCGGCGACCTGATGGACGGGCACGCGGCGGTTGCGCCGCGCTTTGCCGCGGAAAGCGCGCTGGTACGGCAGACGCTGCTTCCTATGTTTGACGCGCTTCGTCGCCGGTACGAGGGCTATACACTTATAACGCTGGGATGCCTGTACCGGTTCGCCGGGGAAATTTATCACCAGAAAGCCTATACGCGCTGCGAGCAACCCGACGGGGCGGAAAACCGGCGAATGCTGAAGCTTAAAAAGGTGTTTGAGATTATCGAGGATCATTACACCGAGCCGCTGCATCTTGCGCAGCTGGCTGCGTCGGTCGGGCTTACGCCTAAATACCTGTGCCGCTTCTTCAAGGAGGCGACGCACCGTACGCCGGTGGACTATATCGCCTATTATCGGGTGGAGATGGCCTGCTACGCTTTGGTGGCCACCGAGCGCAACGTGACCGAGATCGCGCTGGATACAGGCTTTGCCGATTTGAATTACTTTATTCGCAGTTTTAAAAAATATAAAGGCGTCACGCCGGGCAGCTACCGCAAAATGCTGCGCGCACAGCCTAAAGCGGGGGAATCGGCTGTGTAACACCGTTTATACCCAGCGCTGGTTCGTCGGATTTGCCAAGAGGACAAGGCTGCCTTATCCCAGCATAAGGTGAGGCAGCCCAGTTGCTAAGGCACAATTTTCTAGGAGGTGTCGGGGAGCCGAAGCCCGCCGACTGAAATCCGAAACCAGCGACATGCGCGGTGGTTTCGGAAGCCTTGCGAAGCAAGGTTTCTCTGCGCCTTTCCCCGCCCGTGAGCGTAGCGAACAGGGGAAGGGCGTAAGCTCGAGAAAGTGGCATAGCCACTTTCTCGATATGTAAAAACCGCCTCTCCCGGTGCAGGGGAGAGGCGGTCGGCGGAACCCGACGTATAGGAGGCTGTACGCCGGAGGATTCATTTTACTACGCCCTTTTTTAGGATCACGTTGGCATAAAGCGCTTTTTCACCCGTGGCGACGCAGATGTAGCAGTGCCGCCCTTTTTCGTAAAATACGGGTTTTTCCACAGCTTCTTCACGCAGGCCGTCCGCTTCGTACTTTTTACCGATGGTACGGTACTCATCCCAGATCTCGGGCTTGTAGGGGTCGCCCTTCAGCACGGCCATCAGCGTGGTGGGGTGTTCCACATAGGGATCCAGCGGGAGAAACCGCAGGATCATATCCAGAATTTCGCTGATGCCATACCCGTCCATGCGCACGCAGCGCTCCGGGCAGCCGAACTTGGGGTAATTGCCGTCGCACAGCAGCAGTTCGTCGCCATGGCCCATTTCCAGCATGGCCTTCATCAGCTCGGGCGGCATTTGGTGCGGTATGTTTTTAAGCATTGTAGCGCTCTCCTTATTTCACGATTACGCCGTTTTCATCCCACAGGTCGTGCCAATCCGTCGCGCTCGGCCACAGGAACACCTGGCCCTTGATCAGGCGGCAGTTCCGCTCGACCGTTTTCAGCGTTTTCATTTCGGCGTCTGTCAGCGGGTCTACCATGGTGCAGCGCAGGTTGGAAACATACTCGTTTTCGTGAATCGAGAAGGGGATGGGGATCTGCCCACGCTGTACGGCCCATTTCAGGCAGATCACCGCGGGATGAACGCCGTGCGCCTTGGCAATCGCTACTACTTCGGGTAAGGTGATATCCGCGATGTCATCGGGCGTCATATCGCGGTCCGGCCTGGTGGGGCTGCCGATGGGGCAGAAGCCGATGGGCATGATATGATGGGCGACCACATAATCAAACAGCGCCTGCTGCTGGAAGCAGGGGTGCAGTTCCATCTCGATCAGCGACGGTTTGATGCGGCACAGGGGCAGCACGGCCTCCAGCTTGGGGATCGTCATACTGCTCATGCCGATGTGGCGCGCCAGGCCCATATCATGCAGATGTTCCATTTGCCGCCAGGTCGCCATAAAAGCGTCGACCGAGAAAGGCGTGCTGTTGGGGTTGCGGCTGTCGCCGTCGCAGCCCGGCGCATGGTGGTTGGGGAACGGCCAGTGTACGAAAAACGCGTCGATATAGTCCAGTTTCAGGTCGCGCAGCGTTTTCGCGCAGGACAGCAGCACATCCCCCTTGCCGTGCATGTCGTTCCACACTTTGGAGGTAATAAAGAGCTCCTCGCGCTTTACAACGCCTTCCTGAAGCGCGGCTGCGAACACTTCGCCGATCAGGTCCTCGTTGCAGTAGATCGCTGCGCAGTCAAACATACGATAACCGCAGCGGATGGCGCCTGCCACCGCGTTGGAAACTTGTTCGGGAGTGAACCGATCACTGCCGAACGTGCCCATGCCGATGCAGGGAATCTCTTCTCCGGTTGCCAGTTTACGCTTGGGCACAAGCGTCGGGTTAATGAATTCTGCCATGTGAAAACCTTCTTTCTCGAGTATGTGTATTATAGGTTATGGATTTGTACCCTGGGCAGTATCGAATCGAGATCGTCTTTTGCGTATTCGCCTGTACCGATGGACAGCGCGCTGGCCGTGGCGACCGCGACCGCCAAACGAATCTGCTCCGTTACGCTTAAACCGCGTGCCATGCCAACCGCGAAACCTGCCACCATGCTGTCGCCGCAGCCGACCGTGTTTTTCGGTTTGATACTGGGTGGGATGCCCTGGTATACCCCCTGGCCACACGCTACCAACACGCCCTCGGCGCCAAGCGACAACGCCGCGCAGGCTATCCCGTTCCTGTGAAGGGTCAACACCGTTTCCACTTGCTCGGCGCGCGTCCGCGGGGTAAAATCCAGCAGGGAAGCGATCTCGTCCGTGTTGGGCTTCACAAAGTCGGGTCTGGCAGGTAGGGCATTGCGCAGGCTTGCCCCGCTCGTATCCAGTAAAACCAGCTTGCCGGCATCGCGGCACATACGTACGAGCGTCGCGTAGAAATCGGCGGGGATACCCCGTGGTAGGCTGCCGGATATCGCCACCACATCCGCCGAGGGGAGAAGCGCGGCAAAGTCCGCCATAAAACGATCCGCTTCTTCCGCGGTCACAGGCGCGCCGGTTTCCAGGTATTCGGTGCTCTGGCCGCAGGAAAGATCCCAACAGTTGATGCAGTTGCGCATTTCGGCGGCAATGTTTGTGAACGCCCGGGTGATACCGCGCTGCGTAACCAGCGATTCAAAATACCGGCCGGTATGGCCACCCACAAAGCCCATCGCGGTTACGCTTTCGCCAAGCTGCGCGGCCACGCGGGATACGTTAAGGCCTTTGCCGCCCGCGCTGTTTCGTACTTCCTTAACGCGCATCACGGTGCCTAAGGTGTTGCCATCCAGCAGATACAGTTTATCCACCGAGGCGTTGAGTGTTACCGTCAGCAGCATGGCCATTCCTCACTCGTTCACAAGCATGATCTTTCCGTGTACCTGCGAAGGATCCCGGTACAGGGCAAAGGCGTCCGCCGCTTCGCTCATGGGAAAAGTGCGGAATATGAAGGCCGGATCGAACTTCAGCTCGCCTGTGGCAAAGTAATGCGCGGTAAGGCTCCATTCGTCACCCGGGAAAGGCGCGGAATAGCTCATCCAGCTGCCGGTCAGGTAAAATTCCTTGCGGTTCATGTTTTCCCACTGGGCGGGGGTAAACGCAAGCTCGGTATGCGGCGTGCCGATGAAGCATACGTGCGCCTTGTTCGCCGCAAGCTCAAACGCCATGCGCATGGTTATGGGGTTGCCGGCCGTTTCAAACACGTGGTCGAAGCCTGCCCCGTCCGTAAGCGCCAGCGCGTCGGCCATAAAGTTGGGGGAGAGTGTGTTAACGGTTGCGTCCGCGCCCATCCGCTTGGCTAAAGCAAGCCGCCCCTCGTCGATATCCAGCACGACCAGCTTTTTCGCGCCGAAGATTTTTGTCCACTGCATGGTGAAGATGCCTATGGTGCCGCACCCGAGCACCGCTACCGTGCCGCCGCCGCGATAGTCCGCCTGACGGACGCCATGCAGCGCGACGGTGGAGGGCTCAAACATGGCCGCCTGCGCGTAAGGGATGGACGGGTCGTATTTTACCGCGTTTTGAGCGGGCATTACCACGTAATCGGCAAAACTGCCCTGTTCGCGGCTGCCGATGAAGCTGTAATGTTTGCACAGCGAAAAGTTGCCGTGCTGGCAATCGCCGCAGCGCATACACGGCACAAGCGGCGCGCCGCTTACCGTATCGCCGACGCTTAGCCCGGTCACGCCCTCGCCGACCTCCACAACGTCGCCGCTGAATTCATGCCCCAGCACTACCGGGTAAAAATGCGCGCCATGATGAAGCACGCGGGGCACATCACTGCCGCAAATGCCTGTCGCTTTCACGTGCACCTTGACCGTGCCGGGCCGGGTGACAGGCATGTCCCAGTCCGTATAACGGATATCCTCGTTACCGTATAATACTGCCGCTTTCATGGAACGTCCTCCTGTATTACGCCTGCGCCATCATGGGCGCCAGTCGTTCATATAACTCCCGATACCGCGCGTAGCCCCGATCGTACACCGCTTTTTTCGCCGCGTCCGGCTGGTGCGTGCGCCGCACAGCAACGGTTTGGGCTGTGGCGGCTGCGAAGCTGCTGTATACGCCGACGCCTACGCCTGCCAATATAGCCGCGCCTAACGTTGTAGCGGTATCGCTTGCGGGTACCTCGATGGGCTGCCCGGTGATATCCGCCTTTAGCTGCGTCCATACGAGGCTGTTGGCGCTTCCGCCCATAGCGCGCAACGTGCCCACCTGCGCGCCCGCCTCGCGTGCGGCTTCCAGGTTATGCCGCAGCGCGTAGCCCACGCCTTCCATAACCGCGCGGATGAGGTGCGCGCGGGTCTTGGCATAACTAAGACCGAAGAACACGCCGCAGGCGTTGGGGTCCCAAATGGGGCTGCGCTCGCCTGCCATATACGGCAGAAACAGCACACCGTCGCTTCCGGCGGGTACGGTTTCGGCCAGGTCGCTCATCTGGGCGAAACTCAGATCGGGGCAAATCTGCTCGCGCAGCCATTTTAACGCGCCGCCCCCGCCTGTGGTGCCGCCCTGCAATAGCCAACGCCCGGGTACGACGTGCGCGCTCAGGATCAGCCTTGGGTCGGCGGCGTACTGGTCGATGCACAGACTCATACCTCCGGCCTGCCCACCCTGTTCCTGCGCCTCGCCCGGCTCGCTTACACCAGCCCCCAGCGTGCCGCAAGCTGCGTCCAACCCGCCGGCTACAACGGGCGTGCCTACCGTTAGGCCGGTTTGCGCCGCTGCCGCATCCGTTACGCAGCCGACCACCTCATGGCAATTAACCAACGGGGGCAGCAATTCCGCCCGTAAACCAAGCGCGAGGGCCAACTCTTTGTCCCAGCACCCATGGCGTATATTATAGCAGCACAACCCGTAGCCCTGCGAACGATCCTGCGTAACCGCGCCGGTCAGGCGCATGACGATAAAAGCGTTGGATTGCAGAATGTACCTTGCGTTATGGTAAACATCCGGTAAATGGTTACGATACCATAATATTTTGGGAAGCGTATAACTGGGCTGGATCGGGTTGCCACATACCGCAAAAAGCGATTCTTCCGGCACGCTGGCGCGGATTTCGTCGCATTCCGCGCGCGCGCGCGTATCCGTCCAGATTGGCGTATTGCACAGCGGCTTGCCCAGCGCATCCACCGCGATGGCCGACCAACTCTGCCCGTCCACCCCGATGGCGGCGATCTCGGAAGGGTCGACGCCCGGGGCAGCAAGCACCTCACGTATGGCTTTGCAGACGCCCGCCCACCAATCTTCCGGGTTCTGCTCGGCCCAGCCGGGTTTGGGGTAAAACACCGGATATTCGCTCAGCGCCTGTACAATCACTTCGCCGTTGGGGCAAAATAAAGCCACTTTGCAGGCGGAGGTGCCAATGTCTATTCCCAACAGGGTTGTGCTCATGCTCAAGCCTTTCCGTCCGATCCGCAAAGCCGGATCAGTTCCATTACACGAGCCCTGACCGCGTCACGGCCGGCGCCCAGGTATTTTTTGGGGTCGAATTGATCTGGTTTGGCGGCCAGATAGGCTTTCACTGCATTACTGAACGTGATGCGCAGCTCGGTAGCATAGTTGACCTTGCAAATGCCGCGCTCGATGCAGGCGCGAACCTGATCGTAAGGTACGCCGCTTGTGCCATGCAGCACCAGCGGAATGGATACCGTTTTACGGATTTGCTCCAGCAGCGCGATATCCAGCTTCGGCTCGCCTTTATAAATGCCGTGCGCCGTGCCGATGGCGACCGCAAAGCTGGAAATGCCTGTTTTTTCTACGAACTCGGCCGCCTCTGCGGGGTCGGTGTACTGGGGCTTTGCGTCGTGGTCGTCCTCTTTGCCGCCAACCTTGCCCAGCTCCGCTTCCACCGGAACATCGCACGCCATGGCGACCACCTGCCGCGTAAGCGTAATATTTCCGGAAAAAGGCAGAAGCGAGCCGTCGATCATCACGGACGTATAACCCTCACGGACGCAGCGCTCGGCCAGCGCAAGGCTGTCGCCGTGATCCAGGTGCAAAGCAACGGGTACCTTTACATCGCGCGCGAGGCGGCTTACAAAACCCGCGAACAGCGCGGGAGAGGCGTAACGAAGCGTACCAGCCGTTGTTTGTAAAAGTACGGGCGCGTGCAGCGCATCCGCGCCTTCAACGATTGCCTGCGCCATTTCGAGGTTTTCAGCATTGAAAGCACCGACGGCATATTGGCCCTGCTGGGCGGCCAGCAGCAGTTCCCTGGAGGATACTAAGGGCATGTAATCAGCTCCTAAAACGTAACGTTTCGCTTTTCAACAGTATAACGATTTCAACCTGTTCTGTCAACATCATCAGGCATGAATGACATAGATTTCGTAACACGATTCGATGATCCTTGATTGTGTTTGCCGCGCTTGTTTGTTATAATAGGAAAGAGTGATAACAAGAAATATTGGGGGGCTGCCCGGATGGCTTCTACGATGAAAGATATCGCCAGATTAACCGGTCTTGGGTTGGCCACCATTTCAAAATACATGAACGGTGGCACCGTGCGGCCAAAAAACAAAAAGCTAATCGAAGACGCGGTGAAGGAACTGCGTTTTATCCCAAACGAGTTTGCAAGAAGCCTGAAAACCAGCCTGTCCCGAACGGTCGGCGTAGTGATACCGGAACTGGGCAACCAGTTTATCACCTCCATCATTATCACCATGGAGGATATGCTGCGCAAGCATGATTACGCGGTTATCGTATGCGACTGCCGAACCGACAGCAAACGGGAAAGCGAAGCGGTATCGTTTCTGGTGCATAAGCGTGTGGATGGGCTTATCAACATGCCGACCGACCAAAGCGGCGAACACCTTAAACCCGCGCTGGAAGCGGGCATCCCCATCGTGCTGGTGGACCGCATGCTAAAGCCCATGAACGGGCTGGTCAGCGCGGTGGTGGTGGACAACGTGGACGCGGCCGAGAAGGCGACCCATTACCTGATGGAAGCTGGCCATGAGGATATTGGCCTGATCCTTGGCAACGAAAGTATTTTTACCAGCCAAAAACGCTGCGAGGGCTACCTGAATGCCTATACGGAGTTTAACATACCCCCGCGCGATGAGTTGATTCGTTTCAGCGATTACACCATGGAGGGCGGCTATGCTGCCATGAAACGGTTGCTTGCCTTGCCCAAGCGGCCCACGGCGGTGTTCGTAACCAATTTTGAAATGACCCTTGGGGCGATGATCGCCCTGAACGAAGCCCAGCTGAAAGTGCCCGACGATATATCGTTTATCGGGTTTGATAAATTGGATCTGTTTGGCGCGATCTTCCCGAACCTTACGCTGGTCAAGCAGCCCCAGTACGCGATCGGCGAATGCGTGGCCACGCAGCTGCTGCGGTTGTTGGCCGATCCCCATGCCGAAAGACAGCACCAGATTATCACACTGGCCACCCAACTGCATGTGGGGGGCAGTACCCGAGGAATCCGAAAGCCATCCTAGAAAGAGTGCCCGATGCCCAAAGCTGGCCGATAAAGCGTGCCGTCCGTTGGCGAACGCCGCAGGCGGATGGTGCGGCACCGTTACCGTACGCATCCCCGACCGTTTTATGAAAACGAAAACGAAAAGGTTGCGCCCCTTGCGGGGCGCGGCCTTTTACTGAGTTTGTCAAAGAAGCCTGCCTTCATGAGGTATCGGAGTGCCGCAGCCCTTTGATTGTCGTTCGTATCGACCGGCTTTGCCGCAAACTCCCCGCCCGACCTTCAAAAAAGTGGCGAAGCCCACTTTTTTGACAGCCTGAAAAAAGGCCGCACCCCTTGCGGGGTGCGGCCTTTTACTTGTTGCAGGATTAGTCGTACAGGTTGGGCGCGATTGCGTCGGAAGTGATATTGGCGGCGGTGTAGAACGCGCAGCCAGTATCGGTGTTCTGTACAGGCTGGCCTTCGGCGGCAGCCAGCAGCAGGTCAATCAGCT
>JADGQP010000090.1 GCA_017881705.1 Christensenellaceae bacterium | reverse complement strand
GGAAGGGTACCTCTGCGACCTGGTTCCCCTTGTGGAAGCGGCGGACGACCGACCTTTTACACAGGCTCTGGTTGTGTTCGATTTTGAAACCACAGGCCTGTTCCCCACGGCGGACCGCATTATCGAGATCGGCGCGGTCAAACTGGAAAACGGAAAAATCGTGGACGAACTGAGTCTGCTTTGCGACCCGGGCGTGCCGCTGAAACCGAAAATTACGGAAATCACCGGTATAACGGATTTGATGCTAAACGGCAAGGAAAGCCCCGCCGACGGGGTTAAAAAGCTATTGGCGTTCATCGGCGACTGTGCCGTAGCCGCGCATAACGCTCCGTTCGACATGGGTTTTCTCCAGGCCGAATGCGCGCGCATGGGCGTGGATTTTCATGCGCCGGTCATCGATACCCTGGTGCTGGCCCGCCGTTTATACCCGAATCTGAACAGTTACAAATTGGGCGCGCTGTGCCGGTTTTTAAACGTATCGCTTAAAAACGCGCACCGGGCAGTACATGACGCGGCCGCTACCGCGCAATGCCTGACCGCGATGTTTGGGGAGCTAAACAAACGCGGCGCGAAAACCCTTGGCGAAGTGGATGGCGCGGTGCAGGGCGAAAGCATGAGCGATACGCACCATATCACGCTGCTGTGCACCACTCAGAAGGGTCTGGAGAACCTGAACCATCTGGTCAGCGAGGCGCATATCAATTATTTCCACCGACACCCCAATATGCCCCGCCACCTGATTGCCCAATACCGCGAAGGGCTGCTGGTAGGCAGCGCCTGCGAAGCGGGCGAGGTGTTCCGCGCGGTGGTTGCCGGTAAATCCGACGAGGAACTGGATCGTATCGCCGCGTTCTACGATTATTTGGAGATCATGCCGCTTTGCAACAACCATTTTTTAATCAAAAACGGCGAAGCGAAGGATGAGGAGCAGCTAAAGGCCTTCAACCTGCGCGTTGTGGCGCTGGGCGAACGGTTGGGCAAGCCCGTGGTCGCCACGGGGGACGCGCATTTTAAGGAGCCGCAGGACGCCGTATACCGCGCCATTCTGCAGGCGGGGCTTGGATATGAGGATTACGACGACCAGCCCCCCTTGTACTTTCGCACCACCGACGATATGCTGTCGGAATTTTCCTACCTGGGCGAAGCAAAGGCGCGCGAGGTGGTGGTGGAAGCACCGCGGGCCATTGCCGACCGTGTGGAGGAGCTTCGCCTGTTTCCCAAGCACCCAAAAGGGGAGGATACCTTCCAGCCTTTCTGGCCGGAAGCCGCGCACGACATTGAAACCAGAACCTGGGAACACGCCCGCGCTTTGTACGGCGATCCGCTGCCGGAACTGATTGAGGCGCGTTTGCATAAAGAATTAAAAAGCATTATCGGGTACGGGTTCGCCACCCTGTATTCCATTGCGCAAAAGCTCGTGGCCAAATCCCAGGCGGACGGGTACCTGGTCGGCTCCCGCGGAAGCGTCGGCAGTTCGCTGGTCGCCACCCTGTGCGGCATCACTGAGGTCAACCCGCTGCCTGCGCACTACCGCTGCGACCATTGCAACAAGGCTTTCTTCACCCCGCCGGAACTGGGCGCGGTCGGCGTGGATTTACCGGATAAAGCCTGCGAGCTGTGTGGCGAGCCTTTGAAAAAGGATGGCTATTCCATCCCGTTCGAGGTGTTTTTAGGCTTCAAGGGCGACAAAGTGCCGGATATCGACCTGAACTTTTCCGGCGAATACCAGGCGCGCGCACACGCCTACATTGAGGAGCTTTTCGGCAAAGGCTATGTGTACCGCGCAGGCACCATCAGCGGCCTGGCGGAAAAAACCGCCTTTGGCTTTGCCGCCAAGTACCTGGAGGCGCGCGGCGTGCGCGCCAGCCGCGCCCATAAAGAACGCCTGGCCGCGGGCTGCATGGGTGTTAAGCGCACCACCGGCCAGCACCCCGGCGGCATCGTGGTGCTGCCCAAGGAATTTGATATCTTTCAGTTTACCGCCATCCAGCATCCGGCGGACGATATCGGCGGCGATATTCTCACCACGCATTACGACTTCCGTTCCATGCACGATATTCTGGTGAAGCTGGACTGTCTGGGCCACGACGACCCGACCATGATGCACCGGCTGGAAGAACTGACCGGCATCAATTACCGGGATGTTCCGCTGGACGATCCGAAGATCATGAGCCTGTTCACCGGCCCCGAGGCGCTGGGCGTAACCGCCGAGCAGATATTAAGCCCAACAGGCACGCTGGGTATCCCCGAGTTCGGCACGCAGTTCGTACAGGGAATCCTTTTGGATACCCGCCCCACCACCATGGAGGAATTGATTCGCATTTCCGGCCTGAGCCACGGCACCGACGTGTGGCTGGGCAACGCCAAAGACTTGATTGAAAGCGGCACGGCCAAACTGCCTCAGTGCTTCTGCACGCGCGACGATATTATGAACTTCCTCATCTCCATGGGCGTGGCCGATAAAATGAGCTTCGACATCATGGAGAGCGTGCGCAAGGGCAAAGGCCTGAAGCCCGAGATGGAACAGGAAATGCTTGCGCACAATGTGCCGCTGTGGGCCATTGATAGCTGCAAAAAAATCCAGTATATGTTCCCCCGCGGCCACGCTGTAGCCTATGTGACCATGGGTCTGCGCGTGGCGTGGTACAAGGTGTATAAGCCGCTTGAGTATTACACGGCGTATTTCACCATCCGCGCGGACGGTTTCGACGCGGGCGCGATGCTCTTGTCCGAAGCGTCGCTGCGCGATCGGCTCAGGGAGTACGACGCAAGGGATGAAAAACTGAACCCCAAGGAAAAGCAGGAGCAAAACGCCCTGCACATGATATTGGAGATGCAGCAACGCGGCATCCGCCTTTTGCCGGTGGATCTGTATCGAAGCGAAAAAAGAAAATTTATACCCGAAAACGGCAACCTGCGCTGCCCGTTCCTCTCCATCAACAGTTTCCCCGAAGCTGCCGCCGACGGCATTTTGGAGGCGCGCTTAACGCCTTTCCTGTCGGTGGAAGATTTACGGACACGCGCGCATCTGGGCGCCGGGGTCGCGGAGCTGCTGCGCGCTCAGGGCGCGCTGGAAGGGCTTGCGGAAACCAGCCAGCTCAATATGTTCTCGATGCTGCAGTAAACGCCCGCAGCCCCGTCGCGCTGCAAACGGTTCGTACCGCGGTTTTCCGGGTATTATCACGGAGGGAACTTGGTTGACAAGCCCGAATCCCAATGGTAAGATAAATGCGGAGCCCAGGCTCCGCATACGAAAGCGAGGAAATCAATATGGCTAACATTACCAAAGAAATGTCGATCAGCGACGTGCTTCGTTTGGACAATACGACTTCGGAAGTATTTTTACAGTTCGGCATGACCTGCCTCACCTGCCCGTTCGCCACATCGGAATCGCTGGCGCAGGCGAGCGCCGCTCACGGCGTGGACGCGAACAAGCTGGTGGAAAAGCTGAACGATCACCTGGCGAAAAAGGCCTGACCGTTTAAGCGGCAGGGGTTCGTTATTCCGTATAAGTCTTAACGTTTTCCACATGTTATTCGTCCACAGTATGGATAGCATGTGGAATCCTTGTGGAAAGAGGCATGCCGTATGAAGATCCAATCGGCACAGGAGGCGCTTTTCGTCGCTTGCGAAATGGAACGCGGCGCCATACAGCTTTACGAACGTTCGCTGTTGTTGCTTGGTGAAATGCACCGTGAGAAGGAACCTCTTTACGCGCAGCTCTCCTGCATGCTGGCCGATGAAAAGCAGCATCTACTGCAGTTTCGGGAGCTTTACACGGGGCTGAACACAGCGATGGAGCAACAGTTGGCGCTGGCGGCCGTCGCTTCGTCGATCTTGTTTGAAGGCGGTTTGATGGGCGCGGTGCGTAAAGGTTTATTGAAAGATGAGCGCTCCATGCTCGCTTTCGCCGCTGACGCCGAAAAAACAGCCGCAGCCACCTACCGCGCCTTCGCCGAACAAAGCGACGCCCCCCGCGCATCGGAAATGCTATCCGGCATCGCTCTGGAAGAAGACAAACACCTGAAGGTTCTTCAGGAACATCTGGCGTATCTCAACGTCTGACCCGTCTTCCTCTCGCCGCCAGGCTACGTTCGTGCCGGGCGGCGTTTATCAAACCGCCGGTATCCCATACGAGGAGGGCTGTACCATGTCGCCAGTAAAGCAAACGAAAGGCAACCCGACCATGCGGCTTGCGCTTTGCGGAATGATGGCCGCATTGATCTTCGTGGCCACCTATTTTGTCAAGATTCCCATGGCAATGACCAACGGCTACGTGCACCTGGGCGACGGCTTCATCCTGCTGGCCGCGTCGCTGTTGGGCTGGGCGGCTGTGCCCGCTGCGGCTGTGGGCAGCATGCTGGCCGATCTGATGGGCGGCTACGCGATGTACCTTCTGCCTACGTTTCTTATTAAGGCAGCGGTGGCGGCGGTGGCGGTGCTGGCGTTGAAAGCGAAGCACGAATGGCTTCAGGTTCTGGGGTTGATCGCCGCGGAAGCGGTAATGGTCGCCGGTTATTTTATCACCGAGTGGCTGTTCCTGGGTTATGGGCTGGCTGCCGCAAGTGCGGGCGTGCTCGGCAATACCCTGCAGGGCTTAAGCGGTGTGGTGATCGGGCTGCTGCTGATTCCCCTGCTCAGGCGAGTTAAATGGTAACCCACGCAGGCAACGCGCTTTTTTCCAGAATCTATTGCTTTTTCGGTACGTTGATGATAAGATAAACACACGAATCCGCTAGGAGGTTATGTTTTATGTCCGTAGCTCAATGGATTGTTGGCTCTCTTCTGATGATCTCGGCGATCGTGATGATCGTAACGGTTTTAATGCAAAGTAGCGAACGTACCGGCATCGGTGCGGTCAGCGGCGCAGCGGAAACCTTTTTTGGCAAGAACAAAGCGCGCGGCATGGATGCGAAACTGGCGCTGGCCACGAAAATCTGTACGGGTCTGTTCGTCAGCCTCAGCATTGTGATGATGCTGATAAGCTGACCCATCATCCGTATCTGAAAAGCGGCTGTTCTTGCGAGAATGGCCGCTTTTATTATTCGAAACTTTTAAGCACAAGGAGGTCTGTGTGTTGAACCTGGAAACCGTAACTTTCCGCAGGGAAACGCCCGGCGATTACGCCGAGGTGGAAACGTTGATCCGCGAGGCGTTCTGGAACCGATACGCCCCGGGTTGTGTCGAGCATTACCTGGCGCGCGCGCTTCGGCAGTCGCCGGATTTCGTGCCGGAATTGGACATTCTGGCCGAGGCGGACGGCCGCATCATCGGGAGCATCCTGTATTCCCACGCGCGTATCCTGCTGGATTCGGGCGGCGAGCTGCCCGTGCTCAGCTTCGGGCCTTTGGCGGTGCTGCCCGCCTGCCAGGGGTGCGGCGTCGGCGCAAGGCTGATCGCCCACACACTGGCGCTGGCACGCGAAGCCGGCTGGCGTGCGGTGCTGATTTACGGCGACCCTGAATATTACAGCCGGCAAGGGTTCGTGCCCGCGGAAACCTACCGCATCGGCACGCCGGATAACCAATACATGGGCCCGCTTCAGGCGTATGAGCTGTATCCGGGCGCGCTTGCGAACGCCGCGGGGCGGCTTACGGAGTCTTCCGCGTTCGAGGTGGACGAGTCGGCCGCGCAGGCTTTCGACCTCCAGTTCTCGCCCAAGCCCAAAGAGGAAGGAAACGCCGCGCAGAAGCGTTTTCTGGAAACGTTAGCCATGCGCAAGCCTAGAAATTGAAACCGTATAACCCCCGCAAAACGGCAGAACCGTCTTGCGGGGGTTTCTTTTGCTCGCCCGTTTACGCAGGCGTTTTGTTTTTCACGGGTTTGTGAACATTCTCGGGTTTGGGTATATGGAACTCCGTGCCCTCGTTGTAGTACACCTTTTCCGGCGGCGTATCCAACAGTTCGGGGTTGCTCAGGCATCGCTTCATCCAGGTGAACAGTTTGGCAAACGTCGCTCCGCCGCACACGCGCTCGTCCACCGTAATGCCGACAGGCAGGGTGCACCAGCGCTTGGGGGTGCCTCTCGCATCCACCGTATAGCCGCGCTCCGGCGTGCCCAGACCGAAAAACATGCTGGTATTGCCGAAATTATAAATATGGTGGAATACGCTGTGCAGGCCGATGGATGCGTTGTTGGTTACGAACAGGCCGGTATGGAAAGGCAGTTCGTCAATCAGCATACCCGGGCAGAGGCCATAACGGTCCAAAATGCGGAGTATTGCCATCAGCAGCGTGGGCAGGCCCGGCACCTTCAACGCGAAGGAGGCAAGTTTCATTACAAAGCTGGGCGTTTCCGGCTTGCGGTTGGCCTCTATTTTAGATACCAGACGCGCCTGCACGTCATAAATCGTATCGCTGGGGTCGAACTTCACCTTGATTACATTTTCCTGCAGGCTCCCATCGGGCGTATCCAGCAGGATCGTCATGGAACAGGTGATTTCCTTGCGGTTGTAATACTGCTTGTTCATGATAAAGCGGTTTACTTCCGGCACCTGGCTGATGGCGCGCACATAGCTGGCCACCAGGATCTCCAGAAAGGTGATCTTTATGCTTTCGTCGCGCCATTTCGCGGCGATATAGCGCATCAGCGGTTCGTACTCCACGTCGTGGTGCAGAAAAACCATCGCGTCTACGCGGGTGGGCATCAGGTAAGGCGTCGCTTCAATAATCGGGTCCAGGTGCTTCACACGGTTGCCCTCAGGGCGATGTCCGAACATGAAATTTCGTCCTTTCGTTCCGGCTTGCGTCGGGTAATCGGTTTTACGCGCACAGTAAAATTGCGGTATGGATGAAAAGGATGCTTACGCGCAAAGTCAGTTTATTGTAACTTTTCGCTGGCCGCTCGTCAAGAGCGCCCACCAGCGAGCGGCGCGCTTGAAAACCACCGGAGGTTTGTGTATAATGAAGGATGGCGTTTCATTTATTGTATTGCTCAAGACGCATTGTTATGGGGGGGTGTTCGATCCGTGTATTGCGGCAAGGATAAAATGTTGATTACGGGCGGAAAACCGTTGATGGGTGAAATCACCGTAAGCGGCGGCAAAAATACATCCGTGGCGGTTATACCGGCCACACTTTTAACCGATGAGCCCAGCACCATCGAAAACCTGCCCGATATTGAGGATGTTCACGCACTGATTGAGATATTGCAGCTTTTAGGCGCGAAAACCGAATATGTGCCCGACCAGTATTTAAAAGTTTATCCCGAAGGCGTCAACAGCCACATGGTGCCTTATGATTATACAAAGCGCCTTCGCGCCAGTTATTACCTGCTTGGCGCGCTGCTAGGCCGATGCGGCCAGGCGGATGTCGCCTATCCCGGGGGGTGCGATATCGGCAGCCGCCCCATCGACCAGCACTTGAAGGGCTTCACCGCTTTAGGCGCCGCCGTTGAGGAACGCGGCGGCATGGTCTTTGCCAAAGCCAGCCGGCTGACGGGCGCAGATGTTTTTTTTGATATGGTCACCGTCGGCGCAACCATCAACGTCATGCTGGCCGCGGTACGGGCCGAAGGCTCCACGGTGATCTACAACGCCGCCAAGGAACCGCACATCGTGGATCTGGCCAACTTTCTCAATTCCATGGGCGCGCGTATCAAAGGCGCCGGCACGGACGTGATCCGTATCACCGGCAAACAGCAGCTACACGGTACCACCTATACCGTTATACCCGACCAGATTGAAACCGGCACGCTGATGATTGCCGCGGCCGCCACACGCGGGGACGTGACCATCCACGGCTGTATCCCAACGCATATGGAGAGCCTTACGGCCAAGCTGCTGGAAATGGGCGTACGCGTGAGTGAAAACGACGATTCCATCCGTGTGCGTCCCCAGAGCGAGCAGCGCGCGGTCAATATTAAAACGCAGGTATACCCGGGCTTTCCCACCGACCTGCAGCAACCGATGACCGCGCTTCTGTGTATGGCTACCGGCACTTCCACCGTATGCGAAACCATATTTGAGCAGCGCTTCAAGCACCTGGACGAACTGCGGCGCATGGGCGCGCATATTAAGCTGATGGATCGCACCGTGTTGGTGGAGGGCGTACGGGAGCTGTTCGGCGCACCCGTGGTGGTGACCGATCTGCGCGCGGGCGCGGCGCTGATCGTAGCCGGCCTGATGGCCAAGGGCACAACCGAGATTTACGAAACCAGTTTTATCGACCGCGGATACGAGCGTATTGAGGATAAGCTGCGCTCGCTGGGTGCGGAGATCCATCGCGAAAAGCTGTAAGGCGGGGCTGGCGCTTATGCCCGCCCTTTCACAACGGCAGCCATACGGCTGCCCTTCCTGTTTTGGGGGTGAGCCTGCTGTACGATAAAAAACCATTCGAAGTGCTGGGGTTAACCCCGAGCGCGGACGTGTCGCAGGTTCGCGCCGCCTACCGCAAGCGCGTTAAAGCCTGCCATCCGGATCAGTACCAGGATCCGGAGCAGCAGAAAACCGCGCAGGAAACGCTGATTGAGCTCAACCTCGCCTATGAGGAGGCGCTGAAGCACTGTTCCCAGCGGCACGTGGGGTTCAACCTGATTTCCCAGGAAGAAGCCAAACATTTTGCCGCCAGGTTAATCGATCAGGGCAACCTGGAAAGCGCGCTGCGCCAGCTGAACCGCGCGGACAGCAAGGACGCGGAATGGTACTATATCCAAGGCAATATCCTTATGGGGATGCGCCAGTACCTGACCGCTCACCAAAGCTACCGCGAAGCCGTACGGCGCGATCCGACCAGCAACCGTTACCGCGCGGGCGCGCTGGACGCGGCGGTAGCGCTGAAAAGAAGCCGTGACCCGTTTGTGCGGCTGATCACCTGGGTGGGCGATCTGTTTGGGGCAGGTAAAAAATAAAGCGACCGTTCTCAAATGAGGCGGCCGCTTTTAATACACATCGGTTGTAGGCTTTCAGTTTTCAGGCGGTACCGCCAGCATTTCCAGCGTACGCCGAAGTGCCGGCACGACGCCGTCGAAGCGGTACGCCTGCCAGCCCGCGTCGAGGGCGGCCTGCGTGTTGTTCTCGTTATCGTCGATAAACAAGCACTCCGACGGTTCCAACGCGAAGCGATCGGTCAGCAGTTGGTAGATCGCGGGGTTCGGTTTCATCATTTTCTCGTCCGCCGAAAAAATAACGCCGTCAAAGCATTCCAGCAGCGGTACAATATCGCGATGGCGGCTTACCGCCAGGTTGGCGTTGGAAAGCAGATAAACCCGAAACCCCCTGTCCAGCGTCCAACGGGCTAAGTCGATCATCGCGGGTATGGGCGAAAGAATATTGTAAGGCATGGCGTCGAGTATTCCCGGCACAAGCGCCTTAAGCCGCGGATCGGCCAGCCTGGCTTGCGCGCGCCGCGAAAGCTCATCCTGCTCGATGGAATCATCGTCCAGCTTCACCCATTCCGGGTGGGTAAACAACGCCGCAAAAATCGCCAGCGCGTCGTCCTCGTTTCCGGCAGCCGCACGGCAGGTTTCCAGCGGGTGATAATCCATCAGCACCATACCCATGTCAAAAACGATATTGCGAACCATCCAAATCCTCCCATGTGGTTTGCTCGGGCAAACAACAGATTGATTTTATCACACGGCAGGCCGCGCCGCAACCCAAACCGGCGGAAAAAGCAGGCGTACGTTCGTTGTTGACAACCCGGTTAAGCAACTTCAGGCGTACGTTCTTTGGGAACGTACGCCTGAACTGTGATGTGCCGTCAGTTACTTTTTAACGCGAAGGGGAATCCAGATCTCACATTCGTACTCCGGCGCCTGCATGTCGCCTTCCGGGTAGTATTCGATGTTCACGCCCTCGGCCAGGTCGTACCCGGTGTTGTTGGGCAGCCATTCGGTAAAAATCTGCCGGTTCACCTGCTGAATCGCTTCCGGAATCGGCCCGACGCTGCGGAACTTGGCCCAGGTATGCGCGGCGATGGTGCGTATGGCGAACCCTTCCGGTATGGGATCGCCAGGCTCCAATATGGCACCAATCATGTAGGTAACCTCCGGCCCCTCATCGTCAAAGCAGATGCCCATCGCCCTGTGGAGCAGGCGATGGCCCCCTTGCGCGTTGAAGTCACTCCAAAACTTGGGAGCTTCCTCAAAGCCCTTGTCGTAAGGAATTTTGCGCTCCATTCCCGCAATCGTCAGTTCCCCGAGGTTTTCCATGGTATAATCCATCATACTTCCTCCCCTTAATTCCACATGGATCTGGAGAGGATTCAGGTAACGGAGCTGCACGCGCGTCCGCTGCGCAAGCGAAGGGGTAACGCCGTGAAAGCGCCGGAACGCCTTATGAAAACTTTCCGGGGTTTCATAGCCGTACTTGAGCGCCGTGTCGATCACCTTGCCACCGCCGAACTGCAATTCCTGCCCCGCCACGG
>JADGQP010000089.1 GCA_017881705.1 Christensenellaceae bacterium | reverse complement strand
CCGGCTCCAGGGCGACAATAACTTCGTCGATACCGGAATCCTGCAGGTAATTTTCCAACTGGTTGTACCAGCCCAGGTATGCGGCATCCATATCCGCAGGCTTCTGCCCAAGGCAGCCGAATACCGTATAGCCTAATTGCTTTTCCATCGCGACGTTGCGTACGTATTGCCTTGCAAGGTTTGCCGTGCCGACCACCAGCACGCGCTTTTGATAAAGACCTTTTTCCCGAATTCTTACGGTTGCCACACGCAGGAGAGAACGTTTGGCGGAGAGAGCCAGCGAATTGGTAACAAAGAAGACGGCCAGCACGCCGCGGGAGAAATCCTGAAGACGGAATAGGAACAACAGCGAACCTACCGCCAAAATACCCAGCGCGTTCGCCTCCAGAATGACCAGCGCCTCCTGCCAAAAACGCCGGAAATGCGCGCGGTTGTACAGGCCAAAAAGCGCCAGCAGCAACAGCATCGCAAGCGAATACAATGCCGCGGCCAGCCCCATGCCTTCACGCCAGGAGCGGATGGTAGCCATGTTGCCGGAAAATTCTTTAAATACATCCAGCCAGATCCAGACGGAAAACAAATAAGAAAGCAACACGATCAAACCATCCGAAAGGACGTTGAGCATGTTGAGCAATTTCTGGTTGTTTTTCGTCATGCATTCCATCTCCGCATTTTATCGTATATCGTTTCGCCGCCTGGGAAATGTTGCCTAAACCAGCGCGCGAACATAAACCTAACGTTCAATCGCCTGCCTAACGCTGGAGAACGCTTAAGTAAACGTTATCAATCGACCCTGGAGAATGATTTTCAACTTCTATTACTTCCACAATTCCGCGAAATACCCCTTTTATTCTGCTTTATCACGCTTTTTGCTTTTTAATGCGCTGCCTTTTCCATCCCTGCTGTTATACGGCAAAAATACGCGAGAAACCGCAGTTTACGCACTTATTGGGCGGCGCGGTACTCACGCAGATTATAACGGTATTGCTTTGGATTGTCAATCACGGAGACGTTTTCAGGCCTTCCGTATTGTACAGTAACTCTTGAAAAAGAGCGAATCTGTTAACGCCATTCGGTTCGGCCCAAATCGTTTGGCAAACGCGAAAACAGGGTTACGGCTGGGCCGCGTTTTGGGCTGAAAGTTTGAGCTCAAGGGCGTTATGCGTAGCCATATCGACAATCCCGTTCGCGGTTAAGGCGGTGGCTTTCTGAAACGCGCGCACCGCCTGCTGCAGGGTTTTCGTAAACGTGCCTTCCCGTCCGTCCTCCATCGTGTAGAAGCCAAGCGAGCTCAAATCGTTTTGCAGCGCAAGCACATCGTCGTTGCGGTTATAGATCCGCAGGTTGGTGTATGCGCGCTTTACCGGCGTGCCGAAGCCGTATATACGGGAGTCGGTCAATTCGTAAACCGCGCGCTGTACACGGTCCGGATTGTTTCCCTCAATCACATGCACCAGAATGCTTCCATCCTCGTTTTGGCTTACGCCTTCCACAAGCGCAACATGGTCGGTGCCGAGGCTGCGCGCGTAATAATAAAACCAGATATAATCCCCGGGATAGGGGATGTATTCGTTCGCTTGCAGGTAATGTTCGCTGCCGATGAGCCATTGTTTTTCCCTGGTGGGCAAGCTGCCATTATCCGAAATAAAACGCCCCTTTTTGATGAAAAACGGAGCGCCGGTGGAAGGCCCGCCGTACCACGGGTACAAATTATCCATCAAGTTCAGGCTATAACGCTGATCCACCTGATCGACGCACCAGGTAAGAAACTCGGCACACCAGGCTACACGCCCACCGCTGAACCACTCGCCGTATTTCGTTTCATCGCTCAGCGGCCCTTCGATATACCCAATTTCCTCCTGTGCCACTTTCAGCAGCAACAACTCCGATGACGAGGAGGCGGTAAGATCCGTAAGCACGGGCGGCGTCCAATCGTCCGTCGACACTATTACACGGTCTTCTGCCAGCGCAAAACCAGCAGCCGCTATTAAAACGCAAGTTAAAACCGTGCCGATCAAACGCCGCATGTTCATCCTCCGTTATTACAACCGCCATACTTGAGGTAAAAGGCGATACACAACAGAAAATATGGTATGCTGTCAACGTGAAGATTCTGTGACGTTCTTGTGAATGCAAAAGGGAGTTCGCGGATGTTGAAGGTTATTCAAAACGGGTGACCACAACGCTGTTTAAACCGTAATATTTCGCGAAATATACATTGGGGAAGTATTGAGGGTCGTCCGTAAGCTCATTTAGGCCGAAGAACGCGTCGAAACGGGTTATGCCTTTGATGCCGAAGGTTTCCACGTCGGTCTGCTCCGCGTCTTGCGCGGCGATAACCTCCGTAACGCGTTCCTGCGCCAGGCGGTAACGGTTATAAGCGTTAGGTATCGCGCCAAGCATTTGAAGCGTCATCACGAGCGCCAGCCCACAGGCGAGCGTGGAACGGAGCGGCTGGAGCCAACCGGCCTGTACGCCAGCGCCAAGCACGACCGTGAAAGCGCCGATCAGTAGTACGACGCTGCCCGTAAACGCGCGCTCGGGATAATAATCGGAAGCGGTCATGGCAAAATTGCACGCGAGCGAGCACACAAACATCCCCAGGCCGAAAGCCAGCCGATCTTTATCCGTGGGCACAGCGGCGAGCGTGAAGAAAAACAGGGCGATAAACGCGAGCGACGGCCACAGCCCATATTGCAACCACATGGTCAGCGCCGCCTGAAAATGATTGGCAAGCGCGTTAAGCCCAACCGTCGCTTGTGCGACGTTAAGCCCGTTGGCGGGCGCGAGCATCAACAATAGCCAGCAGATGAACGCCGACAGCGTAACCGCGAGCATCCAGGCGGGCACCTTACGGTGGCGGATCCATTGCCAAAGCGCGCACAGCCCCATCATCAGCACGGCGCAGGCCGATACGTTCTCGCTCATGTTCCCTAAAAGTAACGCACCCAGGGCGAGCAGCGCCGGTTTCCGCCAACCGACAAGCGGCCGGTTCCTGAACGTCGCATTTGCAAAAGGCACGAATAGCCACGCCATCAGCGCGTCGCACCACAGATAATTGACCGAGCCGGACAACCACAGAAAACTCTGGCCGAAGGCTGGCGGAAGCAAGAATAAAGCGCTGTTCACCGTTAGCAGCAGCGGCCAATCAAACCGGCGCGTATCGCCAGCAGCCAGCCGGTAAACGCCGAGAACCAGCGCCAGATACACCGCCGCGTTGACCACGGCGAAAATGGCATGGGGGAACAGCGTAAAAAGCTGTACGAAAAAATGCGGCACCAGCCGTCCGTTCATGGTTTGGGCGTGCGCGGCCAGCGAGGGGAAAATATCACCGACCGAGGCGATGCGCTGTCCGGTGGCGAAACTGAAGGCGTATCGGTAATCGTCCGCAAGCAGAGGCGTGCAAAGGTTTAACGCAAGCATGCCGGCAAACGTAAGCCCCACAATCAACCAAAACACCGTTCGGTTCTGCGCGCGCATCCGCAAGCCCCCTTTTATCCGTCGTAACGGTTATCATTCCACGGGCGCGGCGGTTTTCCTTTTATTCTTACCGTTTCGCTTCGTTTTTCATGCGTAACAGGGCTTCCGCCATCAACGCTTCGCGTTCGTTGGGCATTCCGTTCTCGGCTACGGCGCGCCACAAGGCGTTTAACGTTTGCCCAATCACCGCCTGCGGCAGGCCGAGCCGTTTGCAAAGCGGCAGCAGATCGTTGCCGTGTACAGCCAGTTCCTTCAGGCTTTTAGGCAGATGATCGTCCAGAAAAATTCGCGATAAAGCACGCGCGCGCACCGTCGCCTCGCCACAGGACGTACCCGAAACCTCAAGCGCGCAGAAAGCGGCAGTCGCGTGCTCCGCGGCCGCGCGGCCCGCGTTCAATGCCCCCATGGTTGTGGCATTACCATCCAATAGTGTGCGTGTCCATTCCAACGCCTGACGCGCGGCTGAAACCTCACGCGTGGAAAAACGCAGCCGCTGCATTTGCGCGTCCAGCGCGTCCGGCTCCTCAAAAATAAACAGCAGAGCCAGCTTGCCTGCTGTGGGAGGCGGACCGTCGGGAGCCTGATAATGAGCCGTCGCCTGGATTGTGCGCTCGTCGGGACACAGCGTGCCAAACAGGTACGGCCACGCGCCGACGGTTCGCACGGTTTCCAAGCCCGCCGGAACGGGCGGGCGCGAGCGGGCAAGCGTGGGATATTTCGTATCGGATAGCAGAAGGTGCACCAACTCGTCGCGCAGACGTTCGCAGGCGATATCGCTCAGCAGCGCCGCGTATTTCGCGGCGGAGGCAAGCAGCGCTTCGGTAGGCGTTAAGCCCAGTTCCGCCTGAAAGCGCGCGGCGCGGAGAATCCGCAGGCCGTCATCCTGAAAAACGCGGTCGGGGTTTTCCGTTACGGTGTGCAGCACGCCCTGCTTCAGGTGCGCAAGCCCGCCCGTAGGGTCTAATATCGGCGCGGGAGCATCGGCGTCCGGCGGGAGCAGGCGGTATAACGCGTTTACGGAAAAATCGCGCCGAAGTGCGTCCACTTCCGGCGAATCGGCGAAGCGCACAGCGTCGGGTCGGTGGCCGCAGCGGTAGCTGTCCGTTCGGAAGGTGGTGTATTCGGCCATGTGTCGGCCGGTTTCGTCCTCCACGTGCAGTTCAACGGTGCCGAAATGCGCCGCACGAAGCTCCGCGCGTACGGCGGTACCCTCGCAAAAGCGAGCTACCTCCTCTGGGCGCGCTGGACCGCACAGATCCACGTCGCTGGCGGGCAAACCCATCAGCGCGTTGCGCACCGCCCCGCCTACGGCATACAGCGGCGCGTTTGCCCGGGCGAATACGCACGCGGCGGTCACAAGCCACGGCGCGCGAACCGGCAGATCGTTCACAGCTGTACTTTTCCCTTGGCAAGCGCCTCAAACTCGTCGATCTCGCCGCGCAGCACGTTAAGAGCGCTGCGCCAGTAGGCCACGTCGTGTACGTCGATATCCACGCTTCTGGCTACGTTATAAACGCTGTCGCTGCCGCAGCGCGCCAGCAGCGCGTCGTACTTGGGCAGGAAAGCTGCGCCCTCCGCCGTGTATTTCTGGTATACCCCCAGGCCGAACAGCAGGCCGAACGCATAGGGGAAATTATAGTAATGCAGACCCACGGTATAATAATGGCTCTTGTTAATCCACATATCGGGGTGGCGCACATCTTTGGCCAGCCCGTCGCCATAGGCTTCCTCCTGGGCGGAAAGCATCATTTCGCGTAGTTCCTCCACGGCCGGAGTATGCGTTTTACGGGCTTCAAATACGGCGTTTTCAAATAAAAAGCGGCTGTAAATATCCACCACACATTGCGTGGCTTCCATCAGCACCCCTTCCAGAATGCCAAAGGCGCGATCCGGTTCGACGGTCTGGATGACCGTATGGGAGAGCAGCGTTTCGTTGAAGGTGGAGGCGGTTTCGGCCAAGGGCATCGGCGGCTGGGCAAGCAGTACAGGCAGGTTCTCCATGCAATGCGCGTGCCAGGCGTGTCCCAGTTCGTGTGCGAGCGTGCTTACGTCCGCGAAACTGCCTACGAAGTTGGTGAGGATCCGGCTGATCTTCAGTTCATGGTTTTCCGAACAAAACGCGCCGCCTTCCTTGCCCTTGCGGGGGTACAGGTCGATCCAGCGGTTATCGAACGCGTGCATCATAAAATCGGCCATTTTAGGGTGTGCCTTGCCGAAAGTGTCCTTTAGCAGCTGGCGGGCTTCCTCAACGGTATAGGTTTTCACGTCGCTTCCGACAGGAGCGAACAGATCGTAGAAAGGCAGGCCGTCCGCGTGGCCCAGCAGTTTTGCCTTTACGCGCAGATAACGGCGAAAATCCGGCAGATATTCGCGGATGGCGGCCCACATGGCGGTGAGCGTTTCCGAATCCATGCGGCTTTCGGCAAGCTGCTGGGTTAATACGTCCGGATAGCCCTTGGCTTCGCACATCGTAAGCGCTTCGCCCTTGATGCCGCCCAGACAGAACGCCATAGGCAGCGCAACCTTCGGGTAGGCGGACAGTTCCGCTTCATAAGCGCTTTTACGCACGTTGGAGTCAGGGTCAAAGGCCATGCCGCGAATGGCGGGCAGGGGCAGGCTTTCGCCGTTTAAATCCACGGTGATCGTGCCCATCAGCTGGTCGTGCAGTTTCTGGAAAGAGTCGCCGCCGCTTAAGGACATGCGAAGCATCCATTTTTCCATACTTTCTGGCAGCATGTGCGCGGCCTCACGCTTGGCTTCGCGCAAGATGAAAGCGTTGGTTGTGAGCTTAACGCTTTTGGAAATTTCCGCTTCAAGGTCTGATACGCCGCCGATGCAGCGCGTGCAGGCGCTTTGAAATACCTGCGCGTCCACCCCCAAGGCGCTAAGCTCCTCCAAGGTGCGGAAGGCTTCGCGGTTTTCGCTGTCTGTCGACAGGGTGAGCTGGCAAAACATATAGGTTTTGGAGAACATATCGTTCAGGGTTTCCAGCCGATCTATGATCGCTTCCAATTTTTCCGTTTTCGGCAGTTCTGCGGTCAGCAGCTCGTGCCCTTCCCGAATCAACGTATGCAGCTTTTCAATATCGGCTCTCAGTGCCGGATCGTTAAACCCTTTGTAAAATACGCTCAGGTCCCAGGTGGATTCCATGGCGATCATCTCCGTTTGATTTTAATCTTCATGAAAAAAACCGCTCCCGCCGTGCCTTTTGGCGGCGGAAGCGGCGGTTACTCCTGATTTTGCTGGATTTGCGCTTCCTTAAGGGCTCTCAGGCAGGTTTCCTTGCTGCGCTCAATGTGTTTTTGCATTAAGCTGGAAAAGTTGACTAAATCTTTTTTCTCCACATATTCCACCAGCTTGTAATGTTCTTCGTGGGCGGAGGAGCGGCGCGTTTCAATGGCGATGCTCATAGCGGAGAAGCGGCGGATATACTCATCCTGACTTTGGATCACACGCAGAATGCGGTTGAGCCCGGAGATGGAAGTTAACTCGTCGTGAAAGCTGCGCGCCAGCGGAGAAAGACCCTCGATATCGTTTTTGGCAAGGTAGTTATCCATGCGGTGCAGTTTTTCGCGCATGGAGCGAATATCCTCCGGCGTGGCGTTCTCGATAATCGAAGGCAGAGTGAGCATTTCCAGGGCGTTGCGAATGGTGTAGATTTCTTCCACGTCCGCGATGGTAAACGCGCGCACCACCACGCCGCGGCGAAGCACATATTCCACCAGGCCGTCGCGTTCCAACTTGCGAAGCGCCTCGCGTAGGG
>JADGQP010000088.1 GCA_017881705.1 Christensenellaceae bacterium | reverse complement strand
CGTATCGCAGGGAGGCACGGGAAGCAATAGCAAGACCGCCGCGCTCGCCAACCTGGGCGGTTCCCGCCTGGCTATCGCGGGCAGCGCCGCTGGCCTTGCCAATATTGTTATCCCCTCCGGCAGCAATATCGGGTCCGTCGCCATTTCCGCGCTGGATCTTACGCTGGCAACGTCTGGCCCGTCGTCGTCCAATCCGGTGTTGCTCTGTTCTGTGGCAGGCACCGCCTATCCGGCGGGCCGTTCCTGCTCCATCCGCTCCGTCAGCGGCGGCATCACGATCTACGCGGGGCTTTCCTATACAGCTTCTGCCGACACAACCGTACCCGTGCAATGGCTGGTACTGTATCTGTAAACGGCCTGCGCAGGCCGGATGAAGGAGGGCGACGATGGCAACTAAAATTACCAACGCGGCGCTGATTGCCGCCGGGCGGGAGTTGCTTGCGCAGGCGCAGCAAACCACGATACCTTACGTTTCCAACGGCATGAGCCTGGAAGGTATGGACTGCCAGGGGCTGGTGGAATATCTGCTGATCCGGTGCGGCGTGCCCAAGGCCGAGTGCAACCTTGCGGGCAGTAATGCCCATTGGCGCAGGTGCGTGTGGACGGGCACGCCCGAGGAATGCGAAACCGCCTTTGGCTGCGTGCCCGGGGGCGCGTTTACATTCATCTGGGAAGAAAGCGGCGCGCCGGACAAGTACGCAGGCGACGGCCTAGGCAACGCCGAGCACATGGGCGTATCCCTGGGAGATTGCGCCATCCACGCCAGCAGCTCCCGCGGAAGGGTTGCCCAAAGCAAGTTTACCGGCAAAACCATTCCCAACGGCGGGTGGAACCGCGTTGGCCTGTCCTGCTGGGTGGATTATGGGCTGAGCGAAAACCAGCAGGCGGCTATGAACCAATCGGCAGCGGATGAAACGGCGCATGCGGACACGGCGGAGGACGAAACAGCCACAGCGGAAACAACGGCCGAAACGGCTGCTGCCACGGCCACGCCAAGCGTGGCTGACACGGCTTCCTTTTACACCGTCAAGTCCGGCTGCAAAGGCGGCGCGGTGCGCAGGCTGCAAACATGGCTGAGCGACCTGGGGTATGACGTGGGCACATCCGGCGCGGACGGGAACTTCGGGGCGGCTACGAAAGCGGCGGTGATGTTATTCCAGCAGGCGCAGGGGCTTGTGGCGGACAGTGTGGTAGGTAAACAGACTTGGGCGGCGTTGGCAACCGCGCGTAGCGCCGCCGCGGCGAAAGGAGCGCAAGGCTGATGAGCGAGGGGATGCTGGTGGCGCTGCTGTCGCTTCTGGGAACGCTGGCGGGGACCTTCGGCGGCATTCTGGTTTCCAACAAGCTGGTGAACTATCGCCTGCAACAGCTGGAAATTAAGGTGGATAAACACAATTCCGTAATCGACCGCATGTACTGCGCCGAAAAACGGCTGGATGTGTTCAACGAACAACTGAAAGCCGTGGATTCGAGAATGGATACCCTGGAATTCAACGAAAATTAGGAGGTACAAACAGGTTGCAAAATCGTTTAAAATCCCCCGTGGTTTGGACGTCCGTAACCGCGCAGGTATTGTCCCTGATGGTGCTGCTGGGTGTGTTTGACGTTGGGTTGAGCGATGCCGTGAAAAACGCGGTCGCGGCCGCGCTGCAGCTGCTGGTGGTGCTGGGCGTGCTGAACAACCCCACCGACAGCAGCAGTTTCTGATACGCACCCCGTATTCATAACGCAGGCTTTGTTCATGGTTGTAAAAAAGCGCCCCGTTTTCGGGGCGCTGATCTTGACAAAGGAGCCTGCTTTCAGGAGGTATCGGAGGGCCGCAGCTCTCTGATTGCTTCTCGTATCGACCGGCTTTGCCGGTCGGGCGAGGAGTTTGCGGCTTTGCCGCAAACAAACCCCGAAATTCAAAAAAGCGGCGAAGTCCACTTTTTTGACAGTCAAAGCGCCCCGAAAACGGGGCGCTTTTTCTATTGTTCTAATTTTGCACAAACTATTGACAAATGCTACCGCTTCGGTTATCCTTTCCCCATAAACCTGTGACGCGGAGGAGTAAACGCCTCGCCCGATTCGTAGAGAGCCGCCGTTGGTTGAAGTGCGGTATGAAGGCGTACGTTGAATGGACCGCCGAGGGCGAAGCGAACGGCTGTTGGGCGAAAGCCCCGCCGCTAGCGATCGACGGGGGCTTCACCCGTTATCAGCGAAGCGCATATGCTGGTATGCGAAAGCGAGCGGCCGAACTTTCGGCAACACGGGTGGCACCGCAGACATTCAAGTCTGTCCCATAAGTCTTTATGGGGCGGGCTTTTTTGTTACCCAAACACTAAGCGGCGCACCGACAAACCCTTGCATCCGGCGAAAAATAATACTAATTCAAATGATGAAGGCAGCAGGGATTACGTGGGATTTTGCACGAGGGCGCGGAGAGGAATTGAAGGCGTAGCGGGGACTACGTCGAGATTTCTCGACAAAGCCATCGTACAAAATAACTGTGAGACCAATGCGTTTCATAGTTTGAATTAGTGTATGAGGAGGACACCACCATGAAACGCATCCCTTACCGGTACTATCTCCCCGAAGAAAAGATTCCCCAAACGTGGTACAACCTTCGCGCCGCCATGCCGGAGAAGCCCGAGCCGCTGATTAACCCCGGCACCGGCAAACCTGTAACACCGGATGACCTGCGTCCCGTGTTCTGCGACAAGTTGATTGCCCAGGAGTTGGACAACGACACGGCCGAATTTGAAATTCCCAAGCCCATACTGGACATGTACCGCATCTACCGACCCTCGCCTATCGTACGCGCCTACCGGCTGGAGGAGGCGCTGCAAACCCCCGCGCATATCTACTATAAGTTCGAGGGCAACAACACTTCCGGCAGCCACAAGCTCAATTCCGCCCTTGCCCAGGCGTTTTACGCCAAGGATCAAGGGCTTACGGCGCTTACCACCGAAACGGGCGCCGGCCAGTGGGGCACGGCGATGGCCGAGGCGTGCGCCGCCTTCGGGCTGGATCTTACGGTGTTTATGGTTAAAGGCTCCTATGACCAGAAGCCTTACCGTAAGGACGTAATGCGCACCTTCGGCGCGAAAGTGCTCGCCAGTCCCAGCGACACCACCGAAGCCGGGCGTAAAATCCGCGCTGAAAACCCGAACACGACCGGAAGCCTTGGCTGCGCCATCTCCGAGGCGGTCGAAAGAGCCGTTACCACGCCCAACTGCCGCTATGTGCTGGGCTCGGTACTAAACCAGGTGCTTTTGCACCAGTCCGTGATCGGCCTGGAAAGCTACGAGGCGCTCAGTGAGTTTGGCGAGTATCCGGATATCGTTATCGGCTGCGCGGGCGGCGGCAGCAACCTGGGCGGGCTGATCGCTCCCTTCATGCGGGACACGCTCACCGGCAAGCGCAAGGGTACGCGCTACGTGGCCGTCGAACCGGCCAGCTGCCCCTCGCTGACCCGCGGACGCTACGAGTACGATTTTTGCGATACGGGTAAAATTACGCCGATGGCCAAGATGTACACGTTGGGTTCCGGTTTTATCCCCTCGGCCAACCACGCGGGCGGGCTGCGCTACCACGGCATGAGCCCCATCCTGTCCAAGCTTTACCACGACGGATACATGGAGGCCGTGGCGTACGAGCAAACGCAGGTGTTCGACGCGGCGGTGCAGTTTGCGCGTACGGAAACCATCCTGCCCGCGCCGGAAAGCGCCCACGCTATCCGCTGCGCCATGGATGAGGCGCTCAAATGCCGCGCGACCGGCGAGGAGAAGATCATTCTGTTCGGGTTGACCGGCACCGGCTACTTCGACATGAGCGCCTATTCCAGCTACCTGGACGGCACCATGACCGATACGGTCCCCAAAGACAGCGAAATTCTGGCGCGCTGAACCGCACATTTAATTTCAGGCGGCCCCGCAGTTCCTTCGCGGGGTCGCCTGTGCTTGTCAAAGGAGCCTGCTTTCAGGAAGTTTCGGAGGGCCGCAGCTCTCCGATTGCTGTTCGTATCGACCGGCTTTTCCGTGCGGCTCTGCCGCAAACAATACCCGAAGCTCAAAAAAGGGCGCAGTCCCTTTTTTGACACGTAAAAGCGGCCGCGCGATTCTTTCGCGCGGCCGCCTTTTTTAATCTGCCGGTTCATGGCTGTTTTATATTTCCCGCATTACGAAGCAGTCGCGTTCATGGTCGATAATCACCCCTACGGACTCCAGAAAGCTGTAAATCGTAACCGTGCCCACAAACTTCATGCCGCGTTTGCGCAGGTCGGCCGACAACGCGTCGCTGAGCGGGGAAGATACGGGAAACGGCGTATCGGCGCCGATATCGTTCACCACAGGACCATTGGGGATAAAACTTAGCAGGTAACGGTCAAACGAAACGAATTCCGCCTGAATCGCCAGAAAAATGCGGGCGTTGGTAATGGCGCCGTTGATTTTAAGGCGGTTCTTAATAATGCCATCCGCCGTCAGCAGCCGCTCCACGTCGCTTTCGCCGTACGCGGCGATCTTTGCCGCATCCAAACCCGAAAATGCGCGGCGGAAAGCTTCGCGCTTGCTTAACACGATGTACCACGACAACCCTGCCTGGAACCCTTCCAAGAAGAACATTTCGTATAGTTTTACGTCGTCGTGGCAGGGGCGGCCCCATTCGTTATCGTGATAGGCGACCATCAGCCCGCCCTGCGGCCAGCGGCATCGGTGGTGTTCAGGGTTTGGCATGGTCGGCTCCTTTTTCGCCGGTATCCTCAGGCGCGGCGCAGCTTTCCGCTTCGTCGCGCACCCAGCGTTCCTTAATATAAGCCATGAGTGTGCGCAGATCGACGACGGTTCCGTCAAACAGTTTCGCGCGCACGGCGCTTACCAGCACCAGCATGGCGATAGGCCCCAGTATCAACCCCAGCACGCCGCCCAGCCGCATACCGACGAACATGCCCACCAGCGACAGCATCGGCGACATCCCCATGTTGTAGCCCAGCAGCTTGGGATCCAGCAACCGGCGCAGCAGGCTGTACGCCCCGTAAAAGCATAGAACCAGCCATGCCGAATACGAATCCTGAACCAAAAAGCTGATAATCGCCCAGGGCAGGAAGAGTAACCCGCAGCCGAATTGCGGTATCAGTTCCAGCAACGCCGCCACCACGCCGATCAGCGCGGCGTATGGGAAGTGCATGAATTGAAAGTAGACCGTGGAGAGGAATAACAGCAGGAAAAACCACAGCAACTGTACCTTCACGTACCCCAGCGCGCCCGCGACCGCCGAGCGCCTAAGCATCGTAAGGTTGCCTTCCGCCGCCAGATCTTCCCGATTCTGGTACCGGGTTTTCAGCTCCGGATACTGTTTGGCGATAAAGTATACGCCCAAAACCAGGAAGTTGGCATAGATTACCGCGTAGGGCAAGCCGGTGGCAATATTCACCAGCGCGTTGAGCGACGTGCCCGCCAGCGTAGTCGCCTGTTCGCCCAGCCATTTATAGGCGGTGTTCAGTGAATCGCGCAGGGTGCTGTTCACGCCTACGGGCACCGATTCCGCCGCGTTGAGCAGCCGATCGCTTGCTTCACGCAGCATGCTGATAAACCCGTTGACAAGGCTTGGCGCGTTATTGGCGGCGTTGACAATCTGCCCCACGGCAAAGCTGGCAAACCAGTACATCACCAAAAACGCAGCGGCGCTGAACAGGATTACCCAGAAAGCCACCGAAAACCCGCGGTTAAGGTGCAGTTTTTTAACGAAAAAACGTATCAGCGGCTGCAGGGTCGCCGCGATCGGCAAAGCGATAATAAAAGGGGAAAGCGTGCTCCATAAAAGCGGTACTGCGTAGACCAGCGCCAGTACGAAAAGCACAACGAACAGCAGCCTCCAGGCCAACCGTTCCGAAGCGTAGCGCACCGATCGGTTCATCTCCGCCACCCCTTATCGCTCGCCGCGCAATTTGGTTAAAATCCCCTGCCGCCGCCGCCGTGGCTCATGCCGCCGCCGCCCATGTGCACGCCGCTGCCACCGCCGCCGAAGCCGCCGTTGCTGCCCGGAGGCGGTCCTTTGGGCACGCGGGTTACGGTTGTACGCAGGTAATCATCGCTGCTCTCGGTTAAATCCACTTTGGCATTGTCCGTGTAATCGTAATGGTAGGTGCTGCCTTTTAACTGATAGCGCGATTTTACCACAGCCATGAAGATCAGCCCGATCAGCAGGCAAAACGCCCCGCCAATGAGCATCTCCGTGCCGGTGAGCACCCTGTGCCGCGCCGTAAGCATCTGGCCGGTTACCACGTCGTAACGGTACTGCCCCTCGGGGATGCCCGCTTTCACGTAGCTTTTCACTTTCGCAAGAACATTGAGCACCGCCTGCGCGTAGTCGCCCGTGTGCAGGCTGGTATAGCCCACGTCCAGCGCGTTGTTCACACGCTCGTCGGTCAGGTAGTCGATCATCGCGCCGGTTGTGGAAAGGTACTCCTGGCGGTTGTACATATCAATGTAAAACAGCGCGCCGCTGTGGTCGCTGTCCAGCCCGAAACCGCCCTGGTCGTAATAATCGTCCGCAATTTTCTGCTGCGAATCCGATGCCTGCTCATCCTTATTGGTCAATACCACAAAATCCAGTTTTGTAGCCTGCTGAAAATCTGCGATCGCGCTGCGGATTTCCGCTTTTTCAGCCGTGGTAAACAGCCCGGCCGGGTCGTACACACGCTCGGACGAGGCTGCCAATGCGCCGCTTGCACAAAAAGCCAGGCACAGCGCAAGCGCCAACGTGGAAAGAATATGCCATCGTTTCATCTTTCCATCCCTCCTTAAAACAGGAAGTACGCAGCCGCGCAGTACAGGATAAAGCAACCCGCCGCAAGCCCCAGCCCCCACAGGCGAAGTTTGGTTTTATTCAGGGGGAGTTTGCCGCATACCTCGCCGGTGCGCCCGTTCATAGCGTAATAATAGGGCACCTTTTGCCCGGTTTTCACATAGGTGAGCACCCACGTGGGCAATAACGTATACCGGCACTCTTTATCGACCAGCGATGCGGTGGACGAGCCGGAAACGCTGTTGTAATGGACGGATTCGGTTAAAAGCGGGGTTACGTAATTCGTAAGTTCGCTTTCCACGTCGGCGGTGGCTTCGTCCTCGGTCATGTCCCGGCGTTCAGCCACGAAACCGGCCAGGTACGCGCCGGAAAACGGCTTAACGTCCTCCAGCGGGAAGGGGTGGATGCCGTCGCTCAGCTTACGGTCCTCGCTTTTCAGCGCCGGCCGCATCACGTTTTGGAAAGTAATCATCCCGCGCCGATGTACGGCGTAATGCTCGGTGGTGGTTATGATGTCACGGCCGGTATCCACGACCGTGGAGCGGCGGCCTTCGCCCTCGTAGGTTCCGTCCACTATGCAGTCGCTGATGAAGTGCGGATAATACACGCCCTCCATTTGCTTAATCTGGTCGCGGGCAAAAAAGCCTTTGGGTACGAACCGCTTTTTGGATACCCATTTCAGAAACCCGTCCACAGCCTTTTCCTCGCTAATGGAAAACGGCAGTACCTGGTCGGGCTTCATGTCGGCGGTCAGCTTGCCTTCCAGTACCACGGGGTTATGGCAATAATAACAGCTGGTGGCCACGGTGGTTTCGTCGGTGATGATCTCGCTGCCGCAGGCAGGGCAATGGTACACCACCTGGCTGCCTGTGTTCTGCTCGGGCTGCGCAGGTTCGGGGGCAGGGGCTTCGTGCGCGTGTTCGGCGGCCTTTTGTTGCTCCGCCTGCTGCTGATATTCCGCCGCTCGCTTAAGAAGCGTCTGCTCGTCGAATATCGACCCGCAGGAGTTGCATTTCCATTTTTGAAGGTCGGGGTTGAACGCAAGGTAGGAGCCACAGTTGGGGCATGAATAGGTAACGCCGGCCATGCTATCGCCTCCCGCGCGGCAATGCCGCGAAAAATAGCGCCTTTTCTCGCCTGATTATACCATTGCTGTTGCTAAAGCACAAGCCGCGCCTGCGTTTTCGCGCCGACGCGGCCGGGCGGTAAAGATCGGTTACACGGTTACAAAACCATGTAACCAGGCGTAACCGAAATTCTTAGGCGGTCTTTTATAGCAGCTTCTCGCTGAAGCAATCGTTGGGCGAATCCTCATCCGCGGGTACTAGGCGCTTTTGGGCGGCTTTGCGCAGCGCCTCCGCCTCGTCGTCGCGGGGGGCGGGTTCTTCCTCTGGGTTGGGAATATCGTCGTCGAATTTTTGCTGCTCCCACACGCTTTTTTCTTCATCCATAGTCGATCGCTCCTTCCCTGCGACAGTCGTTGGGCCCGGCGGTATGAAACGGATGGATTGTGCGGCCGCCGGATCAGTATGCTTATTGTAGCATAAAACCGCCATGGCGTACACCCATACGGGCGGTGTTTTACACTTGCCTTTTCCCGGGTTTTCGGATAGTATCTTGACTGTACGGTTCATTTTGTGGCTATGGAGGGTACCCATGAGTTTTCCTAAAGATTTTATCTGGGGCGCGGCGACGTCCGCCTACCAAATCGAGGGCGCGGCTTTGGAAGGCGGCAAGGGCCGTTCCATCTGGGATGATTATTGTCTGGTGCCGGGCAACGTTCTGGGCGGGCACAGCGGAGAAACCGCCTGCGACCATTACCGCCGTTTCCGCGAGGATATTACACTGATGGCGGAACTGGGCGTGAAGAACTACCGTTTTTCCGTTTCCTGGCCGCGTTTGCTGCCCCTGGGCGAAGGCGAACCCAACGAGGAAGGCCTCCGCTTTTACGATGAGTTAATCGATTGCCTGCTGTCGCATGGCATCCGCCCGTTTTTAACGCTGTACCATTGGGATTTGCCCAGTGCCCTGCTTATGCGCGGCGGGTTTGAAAACCCCGAATTTCCCAAGTGGTTCGAGCGTTACGCACAGCTGGTGGCGCGGCGTTACGGGGACCGCGTTAAGGACTATTTTACGTTCAACGAGCCGCAATGTATCGTAGGGCTGGGGTACGTGGAGGGCGTGCATGCGCCCGGGCGCAGGCAGCCGCCACGCGTCACCGTGCCGATAAGCTACCACATCCACCTGGCGCACGGGCTGGCAACAAGGCGCATTCATGAGCTTTGGCCGGACGCGCGGGTAGGCTTTGTGGGGTGCGGGCACGCTGCCATCCCCAACGCTGAAACACCGCAGGATATTCAGGCTGCGCGCGACGTGTACTTCACCGCCACCGCGCCGGAGCGCTGGGTGTGGAGCCCTTCCTGGTGGTTGGATCCGGTGCTGCTGGGGCAATACCCAGCCGACGGGCTGACCGAACTAGGGCAGTACCTGCCCAAAGGGTTTGAAGAAACGCTGCCTATCATCCATCAGCCGCTTTCCTATTGTGCGTTTAACTATTACGAAGGCCGCCGCATACGCTTCGACGAGAAGGCAGGCGCGGTAGAAGTGCCGTTTCCGGCCGGTTTTCCGCAAACGGCCATCCGCTGGCCGGTCACGCCCGAAGTGCTTTACTG
>JADGQP010000087.1 GCA_017881705.1 Christensenellaceae bacterium | reverse complement strand
TTTCGTCCACACAGTTGATAACCACGTCCGGCTTGTCCCTGACGATATAATTACGGCTTACAATCTCCTCCATCGAGTAGGGGCTCAGCGAATAAATACCGGGGAGATCGACAATCTTAATATCCGTATATTCCTGGGGCAGTTCCTGTACCTCGATCTGCGGCAGTTCACCGCGCCTGCCTGCGCGCCGACCCCGCCAGCCGAAGCTGGGAAGCCCTAAATGCGTCTGCTTGCCATGGTGATGGTGGATCATGGTGCCCGTTTTCTGTTCCACCGTTACGCCCGGCCAGTTGCCCACATGCTGGTTGCTGCCGGTAAGCTGGTTAAAAAGCGTGGTTTTCCCGCTGTTTTGGTTGCCGGCCAGCGCAAAGGTATAGCTCATGCGCGCTCATCGCCTTTCTCCGGCACGTCCTTTTGGCGGAGCTCAATCTTTTTGGCATCCTCCACACGCAGGGTCAGCGCGTACCCTCGCAGGTGAATTTCCAGCGGATCGCCCATTGGCGCGGTTTTTTGTAAAAGTACCTTTACCCCGGGGGTCAGCCCCATATCCAACAGGCGGCGGTGCAGCGCGTCCGTGCCGCCCACAGACGCAACCACGGCGCTTTCGCCGGGTTTTAATTCGGCCAGGGTCAACGGTTTCGTTTCAGTCATACCCATCTCTTCCTTCTCTAATCGCCTGCGGTTTTTCGGACCGCCTTGCTTTCAAAGGATATCGTACTCCCACGCTTTATCCATACCCTTTAAACGCCGGCGCGAACCTAGCCGACCCGAAAAACCCGTCGGCGCTGTGAAGGGTTCATATCCCCCTCCGCAAGCCAGCGGGCGATTTCTTTTTCCATAATATCCGCAGCGGCGCAAACCCCGTTTTCGGCACGCAGGCGCCGGCCCACTTTTGCCGCCGCGAGGGCATAGGCCGGTTGCGTCGTCAGTTGGTTTAAGGCGCGCGCCAGATTGCGCGCGGTCAGTTTTTCACGGCAGATCGGCCGAGGCCCCAGCCCCATTTTATACACGCGCAGCGCCCAGAACGGCTGATCCCCGCCAAAGGGAATCACCAGCGTGGGCCGGTCGGCGCGCAAACCCGCCGCGGTGGTGCCCGCGCCGCCGTGGTGCGCTACGGCGCTTACGCGCGCAAACAGCCAATCATGCGGCACGTATTCCTCCAAAATCATCAAGTTTCTATCGCTGATCGTTTCCCGCCCGCCCCAGCCGTTGGCCAGCACCGCGCGTACGCCGCTGATACGCACCGCTTCCTGCACGATTTTCAGCGTTTCGTCCATATCCCCGCTGGTCATGGAGCCAAAGCCGATATAAACGGGCCTGGGTTCCTTTGCCAGGAAAGCCTCCAGCTCTGGCGAGGGACGAAAATCCGTAGGCTCCTCTTCCAGCCAGAAACCGGTCATGTAAATGTGTTCGTTCCAGTTATTGGGGCGCGGCATCAGCGCTTCGCTCATGGCATAAAGCACCGGTACGGCATGGCCGCGCACGCGGTTGCTGGGTGTGCTTTCCCAGCGGCGCTTCGGCATCCCTTCGACTTCCCGCCAATCGGTCAGGTAGTGGCGTTCCACCGCGCTTACCAGCAGGTACGCAAG
Source organism: Christensenellaceae bacterium (assembly GCA_017881705.1). Lineage (GTDB taxonomy): Bacteria > Bacillota > Clostridia > Christensenellales > Aristaeellaceae > CAXXOK01. Next base: position 944 of record JADGQP010000087.1, on the reverse strand, counting down.
CCGATAACTAAGCAAGCTCCACCCGCCGCCTGCTCTTTGCCCGGGGGCGGAAGAGATGGGCGCTTCGGCGTTTGGATCCATGATGAAATAATGCGTTTTAATAAAAGGAACGTTCCTTTTTTCCGCGATGGATTGTATAACGTTCCCGAAATACGTGGCCACGATCGCCTCGGCGTCTTCGCAGGCGGTTTGCAGGTCGTTTAAAAACGGTTCGATAATCGTACGGAAAACCTTGAGCACCTGCCGTATGTAGGTCACACCGAGTGTGCCCGGCGCCATGATGTTTTTTATAAATTCGCGTGCGTCGCCCGAAAGTGGGTAAAAGCGCAGACCGTTCGCGGAAGCCAGCGGCTCGAACTCCGCAAACGCGCAAATGGCGACGTCGTGCCCCCGCCTGCGCAGCTCGCTTCCCAGCAGCACATAGGGCTTGACGTCGCCAGTCGTACCGATGCAGATCATCGTAAACCGCATTCGTCTCGCCCTCCTTCCAAGCGCCTGTCCACGGCATAGTATAGCGCACTCCCTCGTGCATTGCAACCGGCGCGCGCTCCCGAAAATGCCGATTTCTATGGTTTTCAGGTTCTTTTCCGCATCCTGAACACGCTGCCCGGCAAAGCCGGATTATAAAAACGGAAGGCATCAACCCTCCGTTTTCTCGGGAACAGGCTTTTATTTTTTAGGCGACAGCGCCGTAAATATCAGCAGCGAACCCCGCCCCACGGTTACGCTCGCCTTGCCGCCCGCGTATTCGTTACTTACACCAAGCGGCCTGTCGCACGTAAGCGTAGCCTGATCCAGCGGAAATTTAAGCCCTTCCAGCGTTACGCCACGCGCGCGCGCGCCGTGGCAAAACACGGAAACCAACGTTCCGACAGGCCTTTCGGGCAGGATAAGCGTACCGTGCGTAAGGGCGAACACATCGTAACGGGGGCAAACCATACGCG
>JADGQP010000009.1 GCA_017881705.1 Christensenellaceae bacterium | reverse complement strand
GGCGCATCTTCCGGTTCCGCCGTGCGGCGCGTTTTCACGGCGTCCATCCTCGGCGGCGGCACAAAATCCCCCTGTTGCGTAGAAAGCACGTTTCTGTCCCCAGCCGATTGCAGCTGGGCTTGCGCGGCTTGAAGCGCCTGCGCGGCGGCGGTATATTGAATCTGCTGGATCGCCGCCATCTGTTCCGGCGTAAAAGGCGCGGCTTGAGGCTGGCCTGCCATAGGCGGCATAGGACGCGATTCTTCGGCAAACACGGCGCGGTGGAAACCCGCGTGCTCAAAGCCCGCGAATAGCCTCAGCTTCAGCACAGCGCTGCCAACCGTTATTTGAGAACCATGCGTAAGGTCCGCGTGGCTTCGCCATCCGGCCAGGGTTTGCCCGTCCGCTTCCACGGCGCGATGGCGGTACGGCCGCACACGCAGGCCAAACTGCTCGTCAAACTCATACCACAGGTGTTTTCTCGCCACGCCGCCGACCGGCACATACACGTCGTCGTTTCGCAGACAGCCGAGGATGCCCTCGTTACCCACAGGCAAAGCCAGCCCTTCCGGCAGCTCGTCGTTGCCCTGAAGCACCACCAGCTCGCCTATGTATCCCGCGTCCGGCAGCAGTTTCAGGCGTCTTTTCTTTTGTTTGCGGTCACGCTGCAGCCAGCGGAAACTCCGCCAGGCGATCAGCGCCATTAAAAATAAAAACCAGTAGCGCGCAGCTTGCGACACAACATCGTAAATCTCATCCGGCAAGCCACGCACCTCCCCGCCACGGTCGATGATCTTCTTTCGAAAGGATAAAAGCGAACGGCGGCCCTCCGATCAATCGTCGTCGTGGGCCTTGGATTCTTCCATAAACTTTTCCAGTTTCCGCTTCACGCGCTGAAGAGCGTTGTCTACGGATTTCACGTGCCGGCCCAGATTGTCGGCAATTTCCTGGTAGCTTTTACCGTCTAAATAAGCGGACAGCACTTCCTGTTCCAGGGAACTGAGCACCTCGTCCACCCGGTCGCGCACGCTCAGGATATCTTCGCGGCCGATGATCAGCTCTTCCGGATTTTGAGCGTGGCATTCCACAATCACATCCATCAGGGTACGGTCGCTTTCCTCGTCGTAGATCGGTTTATTCAGGCTTACGTAGCTGTTGAGCGGCACGTGCTTCTGGCGGGTGGCGGTCTTGATGGCGGTAATGATCTGGCGGGTTATACACAGCTCCGCAAAGGCGCGGAAACTGGAAAGACGCTCCGCCTGGTAATCGCGGATCGCCTTAAACAGGCCGATCATTCCCTCCTGTACGATGTCCTCGTGATCGGCGCCGATAAGGAAATAGCTTCTCGCTTTGGAACGAACGAAGTTCTTATATTTGCCCAGCAGGTACTCCAACGCCACGCTGTCGCCGCCCTGCGCTACGGACACGATTTCCTCGTCCGTCTTTTCACCGTAGCGCATCCGCAGGGATTCTTCCCAAGTTGGGTCGTCCACAGGCTGGGCGTCCTCCTCATCCGTTTCGGCAACCCGCTCGTCCTCCTCGTCGTCGCGGGCGCGCAAAAGCTGCGCCATGTCCTCGGCGGCGTTTAAAATCGGGTCATGATCGTCGTTAAGGTTGCTTTTCGGTTTGCGTTCCCGTTTGGGTTGGGTGGTCATGGATGTTTTTCCTGCCTTGTTTTGGTTTATAGCCTTTATTTCTGGCGTCGCAGTATTTCCAGCCTTTTGCGCTGTTCATCGCTAAGCGCGCTTTGTAACGTTGTGCGCGCGGCGGCGGGATTGTCCAGGTGCCGCTGGCGGCCAGCGTTGCGCGTTTGCGATAACTCGTTTAGCAGTTCGCGGGAAGACAGCCGCGTGGCGCCGCGGCCGAGGATCATGGTCTGTTCCAGGTGGTCGCTGGTGGCTACGCGCACCTCGCGGTATACGGGCAGCCGCCCGCACGCATACTCAATGTACTGATCCGCCGTTTGTCCGTGCGCGGTGTATATCACCGTAATGGCCGCGCGCGCTTCTACCGTTGCCGTAGGCCTTTCGCCGTGGTGCCCGTCGAATACCAGCACCACTTCCTGGCCGGTATAGCCCGCGTAGTCTTCCAGCAGGTGCGTCAGGCGGTCACGCGCATCCTCCAACGGTTCCTGCGCCACTTGAGCTTCCGGCCACGCGCCGATGACGTTGTAGCCGTCCACGAACAAAATCGGTTTCACAGCTTAACGTGAGCGCAGCATCGCGTACAGCAGTATGCCCGCCGCGACGGAGGCGTTGAGGCTGTCCAGCTTGCCGCGAACCGGCAGAGCCACGCGCTTATCGCTGTTTTCCAGCACTAACCGGCTTACGCCTTCGCCCTCCGCGCCAATCACCAATGCCGCGCCGCCTTTAAAATCGATGGTCGCGTAGTCTTCGCCGCCCATATCGGCGGCATAGATCCAGATATTCAGCTTTTTCAGTTCTTCCAGCGTAGCCGTCAGGTTCATCACGCGCGCGACCATGATGTACTCAATCGCGCCCGCGCTGGCTTTAACCGCCGCGGGCGTCAGGCCCACAGCGCGGCGTTCCTGTACGATCACGCCGTGCGCGCCCGCGCACTCGGCCGTACGGATAATCGCACCCAGGTTGTGCGGGTCGGTAACACCGTCCAGAATGACCAGGAAGGGCTTTTCGTTGCGTTCCTTAGCCAGCGCCAGCATATCCTCCACCGTGTGGTATTGGTAAGCGGACGCGAACGCCAGCATCCCCTGGTGGTTCTGTGTAATCGCATCCAGCCGTGCGCGGTCCACTTCCTGCACGGGCACGCGGCGTTCCTTCGCCATGGCGATAATTTCCCGTGCGGAACCGCTTAAATCGCCGCGCGCTACCATCAGCTTCTCGATATCCCGGCCGCTTTTCAGCGCCTCGCGGATGGGGTTGCGGCCGCTCAGGAGGTTCTCATTGGGTACGATTTCCTCTTCGGTGGGTTCCGGTGCGTCGTACACGGGGCGGGCCGGGCGCTGGGGCGCCTCATAGCGGTAATTGTCATAAGGGCGCGCGTCGGGTTCTTCCCGACGGCTTTCCGCTGGGCGCGGGCTTACGACCTGCGCGCGGCGCTCGCGGCGTTGTTCATCATACGGCCTGGGCGTAGCGCCCGTGCCGCGGCTTTCATAGGGACGCTGCTCGCTTTGGCCTGCCCGCGGATAGCGGAAATCGGCATCTCCTTGCGGAGCACGGTCGCCCGAAGAGGCAGGTCTGCCTGTACGCGGCGCACGGTCGCCCGAAAAGGCGGGTCTGCCTGTACGGGGCGCGTGGTCGCCCGAATAGGCGGGTCTGTCCGTACGCGGGGCACGGTCGCCTGAAAAAGCGGGTCTGTCCGTACGCGGGGCACGGTCGCCTGAAAAAGCGGGTCTGTCCGTACGCGGGGCACGGTCGCCTGAAAAAGCGGGTCTGTCCGTACGCGGCGCGCGGTTGCCTGAAAAGGCGGGTCTGCCTTCGCGCGGCGCGCGGTCGCCTGAAAAGGCGGGTCTGTCCGTACGCGGCGTGCGGTCGCCTGAAAAGGCGGGTCTGCCGGGGCGTGCGGTCGGTCGGTCGCCAACGGGGCGGCTGGCGGGACGAGTGGCCGGTCGATCACCGACGGGGCGGCTGGCGGGCCGTGCGGCCGGTCGGTCACCAACGGGACGGCTGGCGGGACGAGCGGTCGGTCGATCACCGACGGGGCGGCTGGCGGGCCGTGCGGCTGGTCGGCCTCCGGCGCGCTGCGGGCGTTCGCCGGCGTAGCGGGAGCCTTCGTCGTCGAAACCTCCGCGCTGCTCGGCGCTCTGGCGCTTATCTGTACGTGTTTTTTTGTCCGGTAATTTCTTATAAAATGGCATTGGGTTTTCCTTTCTAAAATCGGGGCCTCAGGGGGCCTCCGTTCGGTTGTTTCTGTTGGGTCAGGGTTTTGTTTCATCCGTTTGCCGACGATCTGCTAAAAACGCCTTGCGCAACGCGCGTTTCTCCGCCGCTTTGCCGCAGGATTTTTCGCCTTCAGGGCAAATTCCGCGCAGGCATTCCGGGCCCGCGTCCTCAAACAGTTCAGGAGTTTCCGAGTAGCACAGCTCAAACATTTTCTCCGCCAGCGTTCGGATCTCCCATTGCGCGCGCTCGCACATGCGCAGCGCGAAGAAATGCCGCAACTCTCTTGCGTTCATGGTTACCAGCAGCCGCGTTTCACAAGCGTTTGGCAATACGAAGCGCGCGTCCTCGTTGGCGCCCAGCCTCTGCTGCCAATCCTCGTACCAGTGCTGCATCTGCGCCATCTGCGCGGCGTATTCGGCTTCAGCCTGCGCGCCCAGTGCGTGCACCGCAGGCGGTACGACGTAGTTGAAACCTTTGGCATAGCTTACATAGCGTTGGCTTTGCACGCTGAAGCTCGCGATGCGGTGACGCGTCAGCTGCGCCAACAGCGCGCGGCTGACCCCCTCAACAAGGAACGTGTAGGAAACGTGCTCCAGCACGCTTTCATGCCCCATCTCCCGTACCTTGCGGATAAAAGACCGCTGATCGCCCGAGGCGATTTTTTGAAGCAGCGAATCCAAGTCGCCCCCCGCGTAACACAATTTCGCGGCCAAGGCTACAACGGCCTCGCCATCCAGAGTGCTGCGCAGCAATACCGCGCGCTGGCTTACTTCCGGCATGGGAAATCTCCTCGTTTCATGGGGTTTCGGGTTTTTATGGCGCTGCCTCCGCTCCGCTGTCGGGTGTTACGGGCGCAAACGCTTCGCAAAACAGCTCCGTAATGCGCTCCTGTCTGCCGCACAGATACAGCCAGCCCAGCAGCGCTTCCAGCCCCGTCGCACGCCGATAGTCCACAGGGTCCTGGTTGCGCGGCGTCGCGTGCCCGCAATGGGCGTTCGTTCCACGACGCACCACAGCCTGCTCAGCCGGGGATAAAAGCGGTCCCAACCGCTCCAGCGCGCGAGCCTGCGCACCGGCGTTGACCATCGCCGTTGCCTGGCGGTGCAAGGCATTAACCCTCGCGGAGGTTTCCAGCAATTTCCGTCTTACCAGCAGATCCCATACCGTATCGCCGATAAAGGCCAGTGTCAGCGGGTTCTTCAGTTCCGCTTCCTTCGCGTCCATGGGCTCGCGGGCGATTCCCCACCCCTGCATACGCTGGCCGCCTTTCGATATTGATCCATTGTTTATCATAGCATGAACGCCCAAGGGTTTCAAGCGTACCCCCGCAATTCTTCCGTCCACGGTGCTTCCTGGGTAAAAAAACGGCCTAAACCCCTTGACAAACGCCCGGAACGGAGTATACTGTTCTTGAAGGTCAAAGTTAGTCTAACTAATGAGATCGGCCGATGCGGCCTATGGTCGCTCCGTTCCGTGAGAGCCTTCTATC
>JADGQP010000086.1 GCA_017881705.1 Christensenellaceae bacterium | reverse complement strand
GCACTCGCCTGGGATTGTCTATGCTCCATTTTAATTAGCTGTCATAGCCCGTACAGAAGTTATAAGAAGAGTGTATGTTTACATGCGTAAAAATTACGCGAAGTTGCCGAATGTTATCGGTCAAAACCAACCGCAGAAAGAAACTGCCTGGCGATGAACATACAGCCGACTTGGTTGGGGTGGATTCGATCCCACGCGATATTACACGGATGCATGTACTCAAACAGCCGATCCCATGCACTTTGCAGATCCACAAACACCAGACGGTGTTTTTCGGCCAACACCCGTACGACCTCGCTGTATTCGTCCATCCGTTCGCGCATCGGATCCTTTCGGTTCGGTTCCATAAAATACGGGGTCATCAATATCATGCCCTTCACATTGGGCTGCGTGCGTTCAATCAGCTTTTCATACGTGCTGCGATATTCATCCGATGTGATGTGTTCCTCCGTGATCGTGGGGCTGTCGAACTGCCGCCATACGTCGTTGATGCCGATATGTACCGTAACCCAATCCGGTTTCAGATCCATTACGTCCGTTTGCCAACGCTTCTCCAGGTCGCGTACCTGGTTGCCGTCCACGCCCATGCTGACGATGCGCAGGTGCATTTCGGGATAGGCGCAGCACAGCAGCGAGCCAATGTCCGCAACATAACTGTGCCCCCATGCGTTGAACAGTCCTTCTCCCACAGGACGTTTGCGCTCATAATCGGTAATCGAATCTCCGATGAAAACAATCTTATCGCCCTTGTCGAAAATCATGGTTCTCGCTTCTCTTTCACCTGATTTATTTATTTGAGACCCGCGGTGGCAATGCCGCCAACAAATTGCCGTTGCAAAACGATAAACAGAAGGATCATGGGAAGCATCGCAATTACGGAGCCTGCCATCAGCTGCGGATACTTTGTGGTATACTGCCCCTGCAAATAGGCCAGCCCGGAGGAAAGGGTCATGGCTTCGATTTTTGTATTGCAGATCAGAGGCCACATGAGGTCCTTATAGGCAAACAACGCCGTAAAAATCCCCAGCGACACCAGCGGTGTTTTAGAAAGCGGCAGCATAATGTTGATAAAAATCCGCCCGCGGCCGCAGCCGTCCAGTATAGCCGCCTCTTCAAGCGAGTCCGGGATGGTCATAAAATGCTGCCGGAGCATAAAGATGCCAAAGGTGCTCGCGATGCCGGGCAATGCCAGCCCAAGCACGCTGTTCGTTATTTTCAGCTTGACCGCAAGCATATACTGCGGGTAGATGAAGATCTGCGAGGGAACCATCATCGGTATCAGGCAGAGCAGAAACAGCATGCCACGTCCAAAAAAAGGAATCCTCGCGAAAGCGTAGGCAGCCATGGCGCTGATGAGCAGCGTGATCGCCAGCCGAATGATAATCATGCCGAATGTGTTGATGAAAAACATCAGGAAGGGATACGCTGTTACCACATCCGTATAACTGGAAAACTGCCAGCTCACGGGCAGAAAGGTTGGCGGCACTTTAAGGCTTTCGTTCAGCGTTTTAAACGAGGTTAAAACGCTCCATAGAAAGGGAAAGACCATGATGATGCAACCCAGCGCCAGCAGGACGTATACGGGCCAGTTATGTCGTTGAATGCCTTTTTGCATAACAATGCCTCCTTACTGATACAGCACCCATTTGCGCTGGCTTTTCATCTGGACGCAGGTGAACAGCAGGATGACCAATAATAACAGCGTTCCGATAGTCGCCCCGTACCCTTTGTTGGAAACGTTAAACATATAGCGGTAAAACAGATACACGATGGACTCGCCGTTTTGGAAGGCTGGGTTTGTTTCGCTTACGATCATATATACGCTGTCAAACACTTGCAAAGAGCTGATGAAGGTCGTGATGATTACAAAGAACAAAGCCGGCGATACCAGCGGAATGGTAATCGAAAAAAACTGCTTCACAGCGCCCGCGCCGTCCACTTCCGCGGCCTCGTAGTAGCTTTTGGGAATACTCTGCAAGCCGCTTAACAGGATGATCATATTATAGCCGATCATGCCCCATATACCGATAATGGCTAGTGTGAACAGAATCACGTTGCCATCGGCGATCCAATTAAGCGTCGACAGCCCCAGAGCTTTCAATATGTAGTTGATAATGCCGTATTCATCGTTAAACATCCATTTCCACACCATGGCAACGGCTACGGGAGCGGAAACGACGGGGATATAATACAGCGTTCGGAAGAACCCTTTGCCTTTTATTCCGGTATTGAGGAAACACGCTGTTACCAGAGATAACAATACGCCAATGGGCACGGTGAGAAGCGTATAAAATAGCGTGTTGAGAAACGCCTGACCGATTTCACCGTCCGAGAAGGCGGTGATATAGTTTGTAAAGCCGATGAATACCGGTTTTGCAAACCCTTTCATTTTACATAGGCTGTAATACAAATTTTCGACGACAGGCCAGAGATTCAGAACGCAGATCAGCAACAGGCTGGGCGCGATGAAAGCGAATCCCCACAGGTTATCGCTCAGATGCTTCCGTTTCATTGCTCTTGCCCCTCCTTGCTTAGCGCCACCACCGGGTATCTGCCCGGTGGTGGCGCCGCCATGATGATATGGGTTTTACTTGGCAAGCACGGCGTTAATTTCCTGCGCGGCGCTCTTGCAGCCTTCCTCGGGGGAAATTTCCAGATTGAAAACCTTCACCATCCACTTGGATTCAATATTAACCCATTCGCTGCGGGTGGTGCAATACTGGCTGGAGTAACCATAGCTTGCGGCGTTCACAAACGCCTGCGCGTTGAACTGCGACCAGGACTGTACCCACGTGGTCTGGGAGCCGTTGTAGGCGGGGATGGCTACGCCGGATTGTGCCTGAATTACGTTGGCGTCGTAACCAGCCAGATAGCTTAACAGCTGTTTGGCGGCCGCGTTGTCCGCATCGGCCGCGTTCAGCACCCAGCCCATGCCACCGCACAGGCAGGCACGCTGCTTACCCTGTGGCAGTTCGGCAACATCCAGCTTCATGTCGCTCGCGGCGGCAAAGGCGCTGCAATTCCAGGAGCCGGCGATCTGCATGGCAGCCTTGCCGCTTAGGAAAAGGCTGTTCGCATCGGTATTGGCCAAGTCCGCGGCGGTGGGAGAAAGCCCTTCTTTGACGAACTTCACCATATACTCGATCGCGCCGATCGTCGCGGGATCGTCAAAGCCGGAAGCGGTTTGATCTGCGTTAATGATATCGCCGCCGTTTTGCCAGATGAAGTGGTACGCGCCGTCGTTGGTATCGTAACGTGCGATGAAGCCATACACGCCGTTTGCCTTGTCGGTCAGTTTTACGGCGGCGTTATACAGATCATCCCAAGTCCAATCCGCCGTGGGGTATGCGACGCCGGCCGCGTCAAACAAATCCTTGTTATACCACAGGCCGAAAGTGGAATAATCTTTCGGAACGCCGTACTTCACGCCGTCAACCGTAAAGTCCTTTACGATGTTCTGGGGGAATTTGCTCATGTCGATTGCGCCGGAAGCAGCCATGTCGTCAAGGCTGGCGATCATGCCGCCCTCGGCATAAGCGGTAACCTTTTCCGGGTGCATCATCACGACGTCAGCAAGAGTTCCGCCCGTGGCGGCTGCCTCAAGGCTCGTCCAATACTGCGCCCAGGGCGTACACTGGATTTCAACGGAGATACTGGGGTTATCCTGCATAAATTTGTCCACCATCATCTGGATGCCGGACACCTGGGAATCGTCCCACAGCGCGATGGTCAGCTTTGTCGGAGCTTCTGCAAGCGCGACTGTGGAAATTGTGCACGTAAGCAGTGCAAGACAGAGCACCAGCGACAACAGTTTTCTCATAAACCATTCCTCCTTGTAATATTACGCCAGTTTACCGGCGTTATCTACATGTATTATCCATTATCCAACTAAATATGGCTATCAATAAACCATGCAATTCATTATAAAAATCTTGCATGCCAGCCCTTCCTCACAGTATACTGGTTCGGCAAGGAGGGATGAACCGTGAGCCAGGCAAAATCCGCATCCTCCAGTAACCATGTATATCTGGATCATCCTAACCGGGATTTATCCGCGGATCTGTTGATTGACCACGTAGGATGTTCGGCCACCGCGCCGGACGAATATACGAATATGGATCGCCGTGTTCACGACATTCTGCATTATGTGGTCAGCGGAAAAGGAATATTCATTTGCAAGGGGGTGGAGTACCATTTAACCGCGGGCTGCATTTACCTGTTTCCACGCAATGTGAACGTTACCTACCGCGCCGATCATGATGATCCGTGGACGGTGTTTTATACGGGTTTCTACGGCGGAAAAAGCGACAGTTTCCTGCGCCAGCTGGGGCTGTCGGCGGATCACATCGCATTATACCGCAAACCGGACGAACAAATCCTTTCTTATTATACAGGCATGCAGCAGGAGATTAACCGCAAGAATCCTTCTTATACGGTACTCACGGGATACTTTTACCTGATTGTCGGCTCGCTTCTGCATGATCAGGCGGATCGTGACGACCGTGCCGTGCCCATCGACCTTTGCCAGGCTATCAGCAATTATATTGATTCCGGCCTGGATCAGCCTCTTCGCGTACAAACCATCGCAAGAAGTTTCCACCTCAGCCAGTCGCAGCTGTTTCGAATCTTTAAACAAAAAACCGGTTTGTCGCCTCACCAGTACATTGAGGCGGCAAAAATAGAATACGCCTGTCACCTGTTACGAACCGGCAGGTATTCCATCAAAGAAATCGCAGTGAAATGCGGTTATGAGTACGAGTCTCACTTTTATAAGTCTTTCAGCCATAAAATAGGGATGACGCCCGTACAGTATCGCGGCGGAAACGTCGCCGAACCAATAACCGAATCGCACAGGATACGCACCCCCTAAATGAATTGGAAAGTACTTCTTCTCAATCCATTCTTGTTATGCCCAGGAAAGCGGTAATTTATCCGGCAACATGCAACAGTTAAGCGTTCGCTCTTAGTGCAAAAAACGACGAATACTAAGGATAGCTTCCTTTCAACCGAAGTCCGATGATCCCTGCGCGGATAATCCGCCGGGGGTCTTTTATCGTCGAAAAACATGCACGGCGCAGAATGTGGAACGGTTTATTTTGGTGCAAAGCGGGAAAACAGGGTTGGCGCGCAGAAAGAATATCCCGTTGTACGTACATATCCAGCAAGGCCGTGCCTTCGTCTTTTAAATCCCGCGCTTTATCCGGCGGGTAACGGCGGCGCATGGTACAAGCCCAATACGATACCCGGGAGGAACGAAAATGGAACTGAAAACCATGGCGCGCGCCGACGGGCGCGGGATGTATCTGCTTTTCCCTAAGGGAGAGCCGCGTGCCGTACGGCGCGTAAGCGCCCTGATTGTGCTGCGGGACGACGATACCGCCGCCTCGGCAGAGCAGCTGCTGGCAGCAGAGGGGTTAAACAGGCTGTGCAACAGCCAAAACGTTATCATTGCCTTTCCTAACCCCATCGGCGGCCGGTGGAATTGGACACTCGACCCCGCCCTGCCGGACGATATGGGCTTTCTTAAGCATATCCAGCGGGAACTGGATTCGCCTGTGGAAAACGAACCGTTTTCCCCGGCGCTTGCGGCGTCGTCCAACCCGCTGAGCGACGAACGGTTTTATCAGCTTTGGCATCCCATGGCCGACGTGCGGTATTACGCTGGGTTCGGCACAGGCGCGTCTATGGTATGCACGCTGGCCGCCGTGGTGCCGCAGCTTACGGCGGCGGTGTTTGCCGAAAACGGCGCGCTGTCCCCCGCGGCGCTTCGGGACGCGGCAAACGCGGCCGTGCCCGCGTATCTGGCGGGCTGCCCGGAGGAAACTAACGCGTATTTTATACATGTAAATGGGGCGACCGAAGCGGACGGCAAAGGGGCTTTCGTTCACCCCACAAACCCCTGCCAACGCGTGGTGAGCGTACCGCAAGGCAAGCGTGCGACACTTGCGGAAGTATACCATATGCTTTTTTGCCGTGTGCGCCGCACAAACACCTCGGTATATGGGGACGTGGACGCGCGGATGCAGTCGGAGGCGGAAAGCAGCTTTACACTGTTTGCGCAGGACACCCGCCTGACGGATGGCCTGAAGCATACATGGCTTACGCATGTGCCCAAAAGCGTGCGGGAACACCCGGAAACGCGCGTACCGCTGGTGCTGTTTTTCCATGGAGCGAGCGATAACCCGCTGGAAGCGGCGGACATGACGAAACTGCATGTTCTGGGAGAGCGGGAGGGCTTTATTACCATATACCCGTGGGGCACCAACCGCATGACCTGGAATAGCTCCATGCTTGCGGACGAGCCGGATGACGACGCGTATATCGCCGCGTTAATCCGGGAGATGATCGCGCATTACCCGGTGGACCCGGAGCGGGTTTACCTTTCCGGCTTTTCCAACGGCGCGGGCGAGGCTCAGGCGGTGGCGCTGTGCCACCCGGAGCTGGTTACCGCCATTTTCCCCATCGACGCCAACTGGCCAGGCAACCGCATGGGCGAAACGGATATCACCTGGCGGGATGTAACGCCCATGCGCGTTGGGATGGAGAAAAAAAAGACCTTTGATTACCGCATGCCGGTATGGTATACCTACGGCGGGCGGGAGATTTCCTACCCCGTGTACAACCGTTGTACCCAGCAAAAACAGTATGATTTTTGGAAGATGTACAACCACATCCCCATCCGGCCGACGCCAGAAAAGGAATGCCCCCATCCCTGCGGGTGCGGCGTGCCGGGAGACGTAACGGAGCGCCTTTACCCCACGGCTGCCCATCCGGAACATATTTACGACGTACAGCGCTTTTTTTCCGACGATCCGGAAAAGCAGAACCTGTACAATTACGTGGTGATGCTCGGCAAGGGCCACGAAATTGCGCCGATGGATCCAGAACTGGGCTGGCGGTATGTAAGCCGCTTCCGCCGCGCGGCGGACGGAAGCCTGCGGATGGTTTGATGCCCGTTATGTCCCGTATATTGCCCTTTTATCGCCGGATAGGCTAAATTTAGTAATCTCTGGCGTGCTTTTGTCCATTCCATACACGGGATTCTGCTGCGTCTGGCAAATTTCGCGTACCGGCGCAACAAATCAAAGCGATTGACCTGTACCCCGCGCCTCCTTATCATGAAAATATGAAACATCGTTGTAAAAGCGAACGGCTGTCTGGCCGCCGCTTTTGCACGTGTAGCTGCAACTTGAAAGGAGTGGACTAGCCCGTATGTCCAACGTACTCATGCGGATCAACTTCCGTTCGCAGGTGTTGGCTCTGCAGGACGCGGTAAACGTGATTCTGCCGGACGACCGCACGGAAGGGGAATTTCCCGTACTATGGCTGCTGCATGGCGGCGGCGGAAATGAAAACGACTGGGTGGAGGAAACCGGCATCCGCCGTTATGCGGATCAGCGCAAAATCGCGGTGGTCATGCCTCACGCCGGGTACAGCCGGTACTGCAACATGTACTGGGGCGCGGATTACTTCGATTTTCTTACTCAGGAACTGCCCAAAATCATTAAGCACATGTTCCCGCGCGTATCCACCAAGCGGGAGGATAACTTTATCGCCGGTCTGTCGCTGGGCGGCAGCGGTGCCATATCGCTTGGGATGCGCCGCCCGGATCTCTATGGGGCAATCGGCGTACTGTCCGCCAGCAGCGTGATTCCGCTGGAGCATCTTCGCGCCAAATCCGCGGGCGGCCCGGCTGCGCCCGGCGGCCCCGGCCACAAGAGCGTAAACATGGTCAACTTCGGCGTTGAGAGTACCGACGACCTGAAGGGCAACCCGGAGCACGACGTGCTGCTGAACGCCGAAAACGTGATTAAGGAAAATAAACCCGTGCCCAAAGTATTCCACGCCGTAGGCCTCGAAGATCACGCTTACCCAGTCGGCATGGGGTTAAAGGAATTTTTCGAGGGTGTTGAGGGCAACCCCTTCCGTTATGAATTCCACACCGAACACGGCGTACATTGCTGGGAGTTTTGGGATAAGTGGATTCAAGCGTTCCTGGACGCAGCCTTGAAAGACAGGGGGGAACAGCATGTCGCTCATTAGAATGGAATTGAATTCCGAATGCCTTACGCGTAAGGCAAGCATTGATGTAATCCTGCCTGAATGGACTGAAGAACGCAGGCTCGCAAACGGCAAGTTCCCCGTATTATGGCTGCTGCACGGCGCAACCGACGACAATACGGTGTGGCAGCGCTTTACGTCGCTGGAGTTGTATGCGCAAAAGCGCGGAATCGCCGTTGTGATGCCCTCCGTGGAGAACAGCTTTTACACCAATACCGACGGCGGCCGGTACTTCGACTACGTAACCGAGGAATTGCCCCGGATGCTGCAAAGCTACCTGCCCATCTCCCCCGAACGGGAGGACAACTTTATTGCCGGCATGTCCATGGGCGGCCACGGCACGATGAAGCTGGGCTTCACCCGGCCGGATCTTTACGCGGCCATGGGCATCTTCTCCTGCGCCAACTTTATCGACCTGATGGGCGCCGGCAACATGCTGGACGGCGGCAGGCGCGTACCGCTTAATTTCATACGCTGGCAGGTTTTCGGCACTGACGACGGCGACCTTACCAAGAGGCACGAAACTGAGCATGACAACCGCTATCTGGCACGACTCGCCTCCGAAAGCGGCAAGCCCCTGCCTAAAATATTCGGCTGCTGCGGCACGGCGGACGGCTGCCACGACGCGGAGAAGAAGGATTTCGCCTATTTCTCGAGCCTGCCCAATCCGTTCGACGTAGTGTTCTTCGACAGCCCCGGCTTCCATTATTTCGACTTTTGGGACGAGTGGCTGAAAGTGTTCATCCAGTGGCTCCCGATCCGCAAACGCGAGAAGGAGATCCTGTAATATGAACGCATACGGCCAAAACGGGATGCTTTGCGAGTTTAACGTCGAAACGCCCATGCGCGACGGCGTGGTACTTCGCGGCGATCTGTACAGGCCGGCGGAGCAGGGGAAAGTTCCCCTGCTCCTTTGGCGCACCATTTTCCGGAAAAACACGCTGGGGCGCGCCTTCGGCCAGTACGACCCCGCCTATTTCACACAACACGGGTATGCCGTTTTCATCCAGGACGCGCGCGGGTTGGGCGAATCGGACGGCGAGTTCGACCGCTTTACCGCCGATGGCAAGGACGGATACGACACCATCGAATGGCTAGCCAAACAACCCTATTGCAACGGCAACATCGGCATGATCGGCAATTATTACGCTGGATACCTGCAGCTGATGGCCGCGGCGGAACAGCCGCCGCACCTGAAAGCCATTTGCCCGTTTCAAACAAGCGTTTCCATCAACAGGGACTGCGATAACCGCGGGTTTCTGTTCTATTCCCACGTGGGCTGGTGTATGAGCCGCCAGCTCAACCGCCTTAGAGACGGCCGGTACGACAAGGAAACGACGGACAAGTACCTGCCGCTGCTGACGGAGTATATCCGCGATTATCCCACGCGGCAGCTGCTGCATCGTCCGCTGAGCGAAATGCCCGTTTTGAAAGATACACCGTTTCCGCTGCTGAAGAATTACTATCGGCATCTGGTAGCAGGATATGATGATTTTGCCCTGATCCACAAGGAAGGGCGCGACATGGACCTGAGTACCATGCGCGTTCCCGCCTTCTACGTTTCCGGCTGGTACGACTCGTCCCGTAACCCGCTGGTGGAACACTGCCGCACCCAACGGAAAAACGGCGTGGACAGCCGCGTGCTGGTAGCGCCCTGGAAGCCCGGCGACGCACCCGCGCGCGCCGACAGCGCGCTGGAAACCGGCGAGATCGACGTGGATATACAGCGCGAGATGGTCGAATGGTTCGACCACTGGCTGCTGGGCAAAAAAGCGCCCGCGTGGAAACCTTACCGCTATTACGACATCGTTACCCGCACCGCCTGGGAGAACGACGATTGGACCGACGGGCAGAACGACGCGCGCGCCTGGTACCTGCAGGGCGGCGGCGCGCTGGGCGACGCGGTGCCCAGTTCGGAAACCTGCGACGAATACATGCACGACCCCGCGCATCCGCTACCCTTCGTGGGCTACGGCGTATGCAAGGCAACTGCCGCCGGGCGCAATTCGCTGCGCTACGCCTCGCAGCCCGTCGGGCAGAATGTGAGCATCCGCGGGCTTGTGAAAGCCACGGTTTATCTGTCCTCCGACGCGAAGGACGCGGACGTGATTCTTCGCCTGTGCGACGTTGCGCCGGACGGCACCGCATTTGTAATCTGTGACGGCGCCACGCGCGCCCGTTACCGCAACGGCTGGGTCAGCGAACCGCTGGAAAGAAATCAGGTTTATACCATTGATGTTCTGTTGGGTCACGTCCGCTACACCCTGTTTGCCGGGCATCGGCTGGCGCTGGAGATTACGGGCAGCGCCTTCCCCAAGTACGATGTGAACTACGGCACCGCGGAGCGCCCCGCAAACGATACCGGCTCCTTTGTTTCCCACAACCTTATCCATTGCTCCGCGGCTTACCCTTCCCAAATCAGCGTGCCATTGGAACGGAAATAAGTATAGTAACCAGCGCCGCAGCCCGTTTGTGGGCTGCGGCGCTCAGACTGTCAAAAAAGTGAGCTTCGCCACTTTTTCGATTTTCGGGTATTGTTTGCGGCAGAGCCGCAAACTCCCCGCCCGACCGGCAAAGCCGGTCGATACGAACGACAATCGGAGGACCGCGGTCCTCCGATCCCTCCTGAAAGCAGGCTTCTTTGCCAAGTTCAGCGCAGCAGCCCGTTTATGGGCTGCGGCGCTGTTTTAATTACGGAGATATGCGCCGTACCCTGCGCAGGCGACCCGCTTTTCGCGCCTCAATCGGGAAAGGAATAAATCGGGAAGGGCAGGCTTTCCACCCGATCCGGCGTATCCAGGAAACAGCCGGGCGCGGAGATGATGTCATGCGCCGCATTCAACTGTGCGTCCAGCCCGAAGGTACGGCCGACGTACCGTTGCCGTACGGTATCCACAAGGGCAAGCAGCTCGCCGCCGCCCTGCCCCGCCACCAGCCTGCACATGGCGTACTCGATCACCGAGTACAGGTACAGCCCTTCACGGATACGGATGTAATAAACTTTTTCTTCATAATAAGGATAGGTGGCACGGCGGCGCGACAGCCGATCATAGTTTTTCAGCGCCGCTTCGTCCGGATGGGGAACCATCGTTATGTCCGCCGCGCCCAGCCGGAAGCTGTCGTGTCCGAAACAGATGTGCAGCACATCGTCCACGGCGGTATAATGCCACAGGATCCGCTTGCCGATCAAATCGTCCGTAAAGCAATGGCGCGCTGTGGGCCGCGGTTCGCCCTCGCGGGATTCCACGCCGAATACGGCGCGGGAGGTAACCAACCGGGGGTATAACGGGTTTTGATGTTCCCAGGCAAGTATCGCCGTCACCAGCCGTGTATCCCGATCCCACACAAGGGTTACGCAGGAGGCGGGCAGCTGCCCGTGCGGGTGGCAAACGATCAGGTAGACCGCGTTGCCGCCCTTTACCGCATCGTAGGTTTCCGGCTGAAACGCTTTGCCGGAATAGGCCCATTCCAATGTGGAAGCGGTTAAAAAGCGAATGACAACGGCCCGATACCCGTCCGGGCGAAAATTCAGGGTGATTCCCGCCAGTTCGCCGCTCAGAGGCGGCGCGTATTGTTTCAGCCCGCCCGCCGCACGGCGGATCGCCACGGGATTGTAGACTTCCTTACCGATAATGCGTGTTTGGTAATGGGGCAACAACGCGTCGGCCAGCGCGGCCTCCAGCTTCTCCTCCGGAGGGACGAACGCCCCGTAGACGGAGAACAGCGTGTGGGTCGGCGTGGCGGCGGTTTGCTGCCCTGCGGTTATAACCAACCCCACAGCCCGCACGGCGCAAAGGTCCGCAAGCATCACCACCGTTTCGCGGCTGCCCGGCGCAAAAGACGCGATCAGGTACACATCCTCCCGTAAAGGAAAGCACCGCATCGCGTAAACGCGCGAACACAGCGCCCCCGTTTCGTCCCGGTGTAGAACGTGAAAAGCTTCCGCCTCAAAAGTTTGCGTAAAACAGCTCCGCGAACCCGTACGCCATAGTAGGGTATGGCCCGCGAGCGTGGAGCACGCGGCGGGGAAGCGGTCATGAAAAGGCGCCACCGTGCCCGCGTGGAAACCGCCGTCGCCTCCTTCAACCAGCGCAGCCCAGCCGGTATCCAGATCGATCACGAGGCACGCCCCCGCGCGGCACTGGCCGGGCAGCAGGGAAAACAGATAGAGACTTTGCTGCAGTTTCAAGCACTTATAAAAGCACGCAGGCGCTTCGCTGCCTGCCGGGCCCCAGGCTACGGTGTTTCCCGTGAGAAACGAAAAAACATATTCACTGCCCCCGACCGTCGTAAGCCGTAACCGCAACCCGACGGGTTCGTAGCAAAACGGTTCGAGGTATCCCGCCGGACAGCCTATGGCGGAATGGGGAAACCCCTGTACAGTTTGTTCCAATTTAATGGACCTCCCTATTTGTCGGAATCGTTGTCAAACACTCTGTATTTATTGTACGTACATTGTCTGGCGATGGCAATGTTCCTTTTTTAACACAGGCAGGACGTTGTTTTAATGCGTCGGTATAGGGTGAATGGCGAAACCGCTTGTTGTAAAGGAATCGGATATGTATTGACAAAGGCGGGGGTGCGCGTTATGCTTATTTACACAGGAAATGAAAATCGGTAGCCGCGGCAGATGTGCTTCAGGCGGACTGTAACGGCATTAGTGTGCAAGGGATTACGAACGGAGAGCAGCATGCAAAGTTCCTTTTGGAAGTCGCGCACATTCCGGTTTTGGGTAATCTGTTATGTTATCATACTGCTAGTGCCCATCGCCGCGGGGATGGCTCTGTACCAGTATACGGCGGCTACCCTGACCCGTAAGGCTTACGAGAACGGGCGAATGTCCGTGCAGCAGGTTTCAAACGTGGTGGACGAGCAGCTTAAAACCGTCAGCAACATAAGCGATACCATCTGTGTATCCTCTACGCTGGTCCGATTAAAATATATGTCGCTGCCATTTGATGCCACAAAATATTACGATATACACACGCGCGCTAAATACCTTGCCAATTTTACGACCCAGCAGGCGTTGATCAAGTATATCTACGTCTATTGCAGCGACCTGCAGTGCCTGCTGGATTCGGGGCATATCTATACGCGCGACAACCAGCTCAGCAAGGTAGTCAACCAGCGCATTGGGTTAAGCGACAGTGATTTTCTGGCGTTGATGGAGCAGAACCACCAGCGTGATTTTTATGTGTTGAATAACGGAAAATCGTTGATCGAAATACAAACATTGAGCACCCGTACTTCCGAAAGACGTCCGGTTCTAACCCTGGTTATTGTGCTTAACGCGGATGCGGTTCACAATCTGCTGGTTAAAACAAGCGAAACCATCAACGGCTCCGCCTATATGCTGCTGCCTACTGGCTCGGTTTTCGGCGATTATTCGGTCGGCGACCCGGTAGACTATGCCTCCCTCTCCACTTCATACGGCCAGGGGCAGGGCACCAAGGACGATCTGGTCGTTACGTATGCCGATTCCGGCGTTACGCCGTTCCGGTTTGTGCTGTCAGTGCCTTCCGCAACCTTCCTTAAAGACATTACGAGCATGCAGCTGGCGTTTCTGTATTTCACGTGCGGCACGCTCGTGTTGGGGTTGATGGCGGCGTATCTGCTGGCAAAGCATAACTATAAGCCACTGCAGCAGTTAAAGCAGGCGGCTCATATACCGGAAAAATCCATCGATGATTTTACGGCTCTGAGCAGTAAACTAAAGGAATTGCTCAACGCCGGCGACGAGATGCATACCGAAATCGAACAGTTAAGCCGCGCCGCGAACACGCAGCTGTATACGTCAGTACTGGCGGGTAACCTGAACGCGCTGGAAAAGAACCGCCGAAAGCAGTTGGATGGAATTTTCACCGGCAATGTGTTCGTAGCCGCGCTGGTCGAGCTTGGGGAAGAAGAAGCGAACGCGACGCCCGAAAGCAGCAAGGCGGTGCTTGGCAGCCTGAACCTGCTTGCGTCGGAATGCGCGGGGCAAACCTGCCAGTGCGTAATACAGCCCAACAACAACGCTTATGCCGCCATCTTCTGTTTTGCGGGAAGCGTTTCCCATAACGACGCGCAGTTTGCCGTACAGCAGATTTGCGACCAGATGATCCGTCACGCGATGGAACAACCGGCGCTTGCGGCGATGTCCATATACGTGGGCGACGCGACGGACGGCATAGAAAACGTACACCTTTCCTATAATAATGCCCTTAAAGCCAGGGAATACGCAGAGTTTGTTACGGAAACCGACAAACGCGTAATCCTGTACGATGAAACGATGTTCTCCAGCGATATTGCCTGGCAGGATTACGACATTGTGGACGCGGAAAGGCAGTTTACCCGCCTGATGATGGAGGGGAACTACAGCAAGGGCGAGCAGCTTTTAAAAGAAATTATGGCCTACTATAACTGCCGCGACGGTATGTCGCTGTATGTGATGCGCTGCCGTATGTTTGGCGTAATGAATATGATGCTCAATGTGCTGCACGAAGTGGAGCCGGATTTGGGCACCAGTTTCTACGAGGAAACCAACCCCGTGGCGCGCTTGCTGTCCGCACGCACCCGGCAAGAGCTGGAAGACGTGATTTTTGAGGTGATCGGCCGGCTTGTGGGGCGCCAGGAGAGCGAAACCCCCGATATGCAGGGGGAACTGACGCAGATTGAGCACTACATCGCCGCGCATTACTACGACGTGGGATTGGGCGTAAAGCAGGTGGCGGACGCGTTCAACATGTCGCTTCCATATCTGTCGCGCGTGTTTAAGAAGGAAAAGGGTATCGGCCTGCTTTATTACATCAACAACTATCGTGTACAAAAAGCGAAGGAAATCATGGAGATCGACAAGAACGCTTCGGTGGCGGAGATTGCCAGCAGAGTCGGCTACAACAGCAGCCAGACGCTGATCCGTATTTTTAAGCGCTACGAGGGCACGACCCCCGGACAGTTCCAAACCGATATGACCGATGAAGGGGAAAACGACGATCCCGGCGGAGACGATGGCTTGGGAATATAGAAATCGCTAAAAATTAAGTTGGAACGAGGCGAAAATTCGTTTACGGCGCAGACGCGGCAAAATGCGTTTTCGCCGTTTTTTTGTAGTGTTGTTATCAGCCATTCCCAGGCTGTCAACGGTAAGGCTTCGACACTTTTTCACCAGCGGGCTCCGTTTGTGGTAAAAACCGATTGCCAAGAACGACCCTCAATGCCAATTCGCCCTGCGGCCCCTCCTGAAAACCGGCAGCTAAACAGGCGTTTTTCTAATTTGAGCCACTTACGATCAGTGCGGCCGCGCTATGCCATAAAGGAGAAGCCAACTGCGCAAGGCTCCTGTTCCGGCAGAAGTTGCGGCTGCTTTGCCAGGATAAAAATAGCGCATCCACGGTAAAAATGCGATTATATGGTAAAAATCGAGCCAGAATTTATATCATACGTTTAGCAAATATTCAGTATTTACACAACGGACTATTGAATTTATAGTCAAAGCAGAAACGCGAGCCCCACGGTGCCAACGGGACTCCGTATGAAATTCCATAAGGGAGAGGAGCCAAAAACATGTTGAAACGGATTCTGCCCATTATACTCACGGTATGCCTTCTGTTTACGGTAAACATCGGTCTGGCCGAAAGCGCAACCAACGGTGTTAATGAAACCACCATTGCTGAAAAAGCAAAGATGGGTACCAAAATCGAGAAGGTAACGGACACGCCTGTAACACTTACGATGTGGATGGACGTATCGTCCCACGACGTAAGCAACATCATCGGAAATCTGCAGGACGCGGATATCATCAAGACTCTGGAAGAGAAAACCGGCGTTCACCTGGAGCTGAAGCTTGCCCCCGTTGGCGAAGCAGCCACCAGTTTCTCGCTGATGATGGCTTCCGGCAACTATGCCGACATCATTATCGGTTTTGACGGCCAGTACACCAAGGGCGGAGATGCCGCAATCGACGAAGGCATCATCTACGATCTGAAAGATCTTGTAGACAAATACGCTCCCAACTACAAGGCTGCGATCGCCGCGTCCGATTACCGTACGCGCGGCGCCGTGACCGACTCCGGCAAAATGCCTTACATCTGCGAGCCGACCTACATGGACGATCCGGGCCTCACCTATGGCGGCTCGTTTATCCGGCAGGATCTGCTGGACAAACTGGGCATGTCCACGCCTGTAACCTATGACGACTGGCACACCTACCTCACCCGCTGCAAAGATGAACTGGGCATGACCCGCGGCCTGGGCCTGGCTTACACGGGCATCAGCAAGTACAACTCTTTCAACGCCGGTTTCGGTTTTGAAATGGAAAACCCCGCGGATAACTTTGTCCCAGTCTATCAAGTGGACGGCAAAGTAATGTACGGGCCGCTGACCGATGGCTATAAGGATTATGTCACCATGATGGCGCAGTGGTATTCCGAAGGCCTGATCGACCCGGATTTCACCTCTACCATCACGTTTGATGACGGCGTCGCCATGATGAGCAGCAACCTGTGCTCCGCCACCAGCGACCACGGCGGCGTGCTGGGCTATATCAACGGCCTGGGCACGGCAGTTGATCCCAACTTTAACTTCGTAGCCGTTGCTGACCCGGTTAAGACCGCCGGCGACCAACTGCATGTTGGTGCCTATAAGGGCGGCGCGGGCCTCAACAAGATCGCGGCGATTTCCACTGCCTGCAAGACCCCCGAAGTGGCTGTGAAGTTTATCGACCAGCTCTTCACCGACGAAGGCTTCATGCTGTGCAACTACGGCACTGAAGGCAAGACCTACAACCTCGTGGATGGGCTGCCTGTGTATACCGACCTGGTCGCCAAGAACGACAAGGGCACCATCACCGATATGCTTTGCGCTTATGCCGCCCCGATCCTCTGGCCGTTTGAAACGGTGCTTGGCCGCGACGACGTATCCACCTCCGCGGATATGTCCAAAGTTTGGAGCGCCAACGATGATTTCTCCTATACTTATCCGACCAACGCCACACTGAATGCGGCTGAGAAGGAAAAGTACTCCGACCTCTACCCCGATATTAAGTCCTACGTAGACGAGATGACCGTTAAGTTCATCATGGGTCTTGAACCGCTGACGAATTACAGCACCTTCGTTGATACGCTGAATTCCCTTGGCGTTCAGGATGTTGTTAGCGCCTACCAGAGCGCGTATGACCGCTACATGAGCCGGTAAACGCCCCTCGTAAGCCCGAAACCGCAAAACGCGCCGGGCGTCCCGGTTTACCGGTACGCCCGGTTTGCGTTCGGGCTGATCCGCATGAAATTGTTTGAAACTGGTCTACCACTCTGCGGACTAGACCGAAGGAGTAAAAAACATGAAATGGAAACTGCTTGCCGCCAACTATCGCTCAAACCGGTTGCTGTATTGGATGGTCTTCCCGGTCGTCGTTTTCGTCATCATTTTTAGTTATCTCCCGATGCTCGGGTTAACCATTTCCTTTCAGGATTACTCGTTAGTCAAGGGCATTTTTGGAAGTAAATGGGTCGGCTTTGCGAATTTTGCCGATTTCTTCAATAGTTTGTATTTTCTGCGCACGTTCAGAAACACCATTTTACTGAGTCTGCTAAACCTTCTGTTCTGCTTCCCCGCGCCGATTATTCTGGCGCTGATGCTAAACGAAGTGAAGAGCGTGCGTTATAAACGTCTTGTGCAAACGGTAAGCTACATGCCGCATTTTATCTCCATGATCGTTGTGGCGGGGTTGATTATTGAGTTTACCAACTCCAGCGGTGTGATTTCCACCCTTGTAACGGCTCTTGGTGGCAAAGCCACCAGTTATATTTCGCTGCCCCAGTATTTCCGGTCGATCTTTATCGTGTCCGATATTTGGCAGAACATCGGCTTTAACAGCATTATCTACCTTGCGGCGCTCTCAGGCATTAATGAGGAGCTGTATGAAGCCGCCAGAATCGACGGCGCGGGGCGCTTCCGCCAGATGCTCAGCGTGACGCTTCCGGGGCTGCTGCCGACGATTGTGATTATGTTAATTTTAAGCGTCGGGTCGATTATGAACCTGAACTTTGAAAAAGTGCTGCTTTTATACTCGCCGTCCAACTACGAAACCTCCGACGTGATTATGACGTATGTGTACCGCATCGGTATTATCAAGCAAAAAATAGGCTACAGTACGGCCGTGGGCCTGTTTAACTCAGTGGTCAGCTTGCTGCTGGTGCTGGGCGCCAACAAGCTGAGCAAAACCTATACCGAAACCAGTATGTTCTAACGGGGAGGCGAGAAATATGAAAATCAAGGAAACTGCCGGCCGAAAGGTTTTCCTCACCGTGAACGCGATTTTGCTGGGGTTAGTCGGGTTCGCCTGCCTGGCGCCAATGCTTCATGTGTTGAGCTGCTCCATCTCGGACCCCAGCACGCTGGCGCGCGTACAGGGTTTCCACCTGTGGCCGATCGCCCCGTTTACCTTTGAGGGGTACGAAACGGTGCTTGGGTACTCAAACATTTTAATCGGCTATGCCAATACTCTGTTCTATGTGGCGTTTGGCGTGCTGCTGAACCTGACGCTCACCACAGTCGCCGCGTATGTGCTGGCGCAAAAGCGTTTTATGCCGGCCAACAAAATTATGCTGTTTATGGCATTTACCATGCTGTTTAATGGCGGGCTGATCCCCAACTACCTGTTGATCGTGAAAATGGGGTTAATCGACAATCGGCTTGCGATTCTGCTGCCCAGCGCATTCAACGTGTTCAATCTGGTGATTATGCGCACGTCGTTTCGGGAAATTCCGGACGCGCTGGAGGAATCCGCCAGGCTGGATGGCGCGAACGATTTGCAGATACTGTGGCATATCATTATCCCCGTTTCCAAGGCGACGCTCGCGGTAATCACGCTGTTTGTGGCTGTGGGGCTTTGGAACAGCTGGTTTACCGCCTCCATTTACCTGACCGACCGCAGCAAATGGCCGCTGCAGCTGTTTTTACGCGAAATCCTGATCAACAACTCCCAGCGCAGCCTGGATACCGGCGTAAAAGCATCGGCGCTGGCCCAGCAAACATTGGTGAAATACTGCGTGATTATCGTAGCGACCCTACCGATATTGTGCATCTACCCCTTCCTGCAAAAATACTTTGTGAAGGGAATTATGATCGGTTCCATCAAAGGATAAGGATTTGAATAAATGACAATCGAAGAACAACGCCCGACAAAGCTGCTGAACCGGCAGTATGTGATGTTTTCGCTGATCAATCTGGTCGTATCCATCAGCTTTTCGATGGTCTCTACCACCATGACCAAGTATGCGTACAGTATCGGTACCACCATTGCGATGGCGGGGGCGATTACCGGGGCGTTTTCCATCGCGTCGATGGTCGTTCGGCCATTCAGCGGACTGCTGAGCGATCGGATGAACCGTAAAATGCTTTTAGTGGTTTCTACCTTCGCCATGGGCGTATTTACCGTTCTGTACGGGTTTGTGTCCGACACCGCGATGCTGTTTTTAATCCGCATCCTGCATGGTGTGGCGTTCGGCGTCAGCAGCACCGTCAATATGGCGCTGATTCCGGGCTTCTCTCCCAAGGAGAGGGTCGGGGAAGCCGTAAGCTATTTTGGTCTGGGGCAGGCGCTGGCCACCGTGGTGGGGCCGTCGCTTGGCCTTGCGCTGGCGAATACCTCAGGGTTTCCGGTGAATTTTGCCGTATCGGCGTTGATTGTAACCGTGGGAGGGTTCATCGCGCTGACACTGGATTTTCAGGGGAATGATTTGCCTGTGTGCGCGGAGGTAGCCGGCAGGCACAAGATCCGTTGGGGGGATATCATTGCGACCGAAAGCCTGCTTTTCGCGGGCATCAACATTGCCATATCGGCGACCGGCGGGGTGGAGAACAGCCTGATTCCGTTATACGGCGCATCGATGGGCGTGGAAAACATAGGCTGGTTCTTTACGCTTAGCGCGATTACCCTGTGCATAACCCGGCTTGCGTTTGGCAAAATGTCCGACAGGCAAGGCACGGCCACCGCGATGTACCTGGGAACGGGCTTGATGATTGTGGGCTTTTTACTGCTGTGGCGGCCCCCCGCGGTTTGGATGTTCGCCGTGTCCGCCGTAATCATAACCATCGGCACGGGCATTGTGCGCCCGGCCCTACAGGCGGAGTGCATCAAGAACGTTACGCCGGACAAACGCGGAGCCGCGTCCAGCACGTTCTATATCGGTTCGGACATCGGGCAGGGTGTATCGCCCTGGCTGGCTGGCCAGGTGGTAGATAGTTCCGGCGGGGATTACGGGCTGGCGTTCGCCCTGTTTGCGATACCGATGGCGCTGTCCTGTGTGCTGTTTGCGGTGTTCAATCCTAAAAAGCGGAAACGCGCGTAAACAGGAACCCATAACCTGTAAATACCGCGCGGAAATGAGCGGCGGGTACCGCAAACCAGAAATCGGCACGACGCAATCTCATCATTTCTGTTTTTTTGCCGCGTGTACTCGTTGGAAACAGTATTTACCGTAACCAAAGGCTGCTTTAGGAGGCAATTGTATGGCGGTAATACGCAGAAATGTTCAGGTTCCCATGCGTGACGGAACAAAACTGGCCTGCGATGTGTACAGCCCGGAGAGAGGCGACCGTTTGCCTGCCGTACTGCTGAGAACGCCTTATTTAAAAGAAGGCATCGCCGGCGAATGGCTGTATGGCGATTGCGATGCGCTGGCCGACGCGGGCTACCACGTGGTGATACAGGATGTTCGGGGCACCGGGGCCTCCGAAGGTACGCTGCTTGCCAGTGGGGGCAACGAGGTTGCGGACGGATACGATACCGTGGAGTGGATTGCCGCCCAGTCCTGGTGCGACGGAAACGTCGGCATGTTCGGACTATCCTATTTCGGCTTTACGCAAATGGCCGCGGCGGAGGGAAACCCGCCGCATCTTAAAACGATTTGCCCCTTCCAAAACGATGCGCTTAACCCCTTCAGCATAACCAAAGCCAACACCTACGGCTGTTTCCACCTGATGTGGCTGTACGGCAGGGTGTTGGATTCGCTGAACCGTGCGCAGCTGTCGGAGGCGGACAAACAGCGCATCCGTGCAACGATAGCCGATTACAGCGCCCGCTGGAACGAGTTGATGATGGTTTTGCCCGCCCGCGATACCCAGGCCGCGCGCATTGAGGGCGTGCCTTTGCTGCACGATTATGTGAATCTGGTGGACGGCGTGGAAGATGACGCTTACCTGCGTTCCAGCCACCGGCCGATCCGCCTTAAGGGCATTGACCTGCCAATGCTGCACCTGACGGGCTGGTTTGATATAGCCAAGGACGGCACGCTGGACAACTACCGTGAAATCTACACGCACGGCACCGCGCGCGCCAAGGCGCAGAGCCGACTGATTATCGGCCCGTGGGTGCATGGCGGCGGGATTTCAGCCCGGGTGGATGGCGAGGATTTCGGTTCGGAAAACAGCGGCGAGGGTCGGGGCATCCGCAACCTGATGCACCGTTGGTTTGACCGTTGGCTGAAGGGCAAGGATAACGGCGTGGACCGCGAAACGCCGGTGCTGCTGTACGTGCTTGGCGCAAACCGATGGCGGGAGGAAACGGAATGGCCGCCGCACCGGGCCTTGCCGCAGGCATGGTACCTGCACGGCAGCGGGGAAACCCGACGGGGCTCCTTAAACGGGCAAACCCCTGCGGACGAACCCCCGCAGCGTTATGATTACGACCCGGCCAACCCTTTCCCTTCTGATTATACCGACGCACAGGGGCGCACGTTACTGGCCGACCCCACCGCGCTGGAGGCCCGCCCTGATCTGCTGAGCTATCTCTCCGAACCGCTGCAGGCCGATTTGGAAGTTACCGGCATGGTTAGCCTGTGCCTATATGCGGCTACTTCGGCGGTGGATACCGACTTTTTTGCCCGGCTTTCCGACGTGGACGAGCACAGCCGCGTGTTTCCGCTGGTAAGCGGCATCGTGCGGGGACGTTTCCGCCACGGCCGCACGCCCGAGCCGCTGGAGCCGGACAAACCCTATGCTTTCAATATAGAACTTGGGGGAATTGCCAACCTGTTTAGGGCAGGCCACAGGATACGTTTGGAGATCACCTCCAGCTTTTACCCCGCGAACGATCGCAACTTGAACACTGGGGAGCGCGTAGGCTGGGGAACGAAAACAGTGGTTGCCTCGCAGACAATTTTCCACAACCGGGAATACCCCACCCATTTGCTGCTGCCCGTTATTTCGGATTAATCAACGCCTGATAACGGTTTGGGCGGAGGTATTTACAGATTAATTTTCGGTGGGGGTACTATTATCTTTTTCCCCGATAAAAATAGGGTTGCTGTCAAAGTGAAAGATATCTATAATTAAAAATCGTAAACCCCCCAAGCCTTTGCGGCTTGGGGGGTTAAACTGTGGAGCTGATGACGCGATTCGAACGCGTGACCTCATCCTT
>JADGQP010000085.1 GCA_017881705.1 Christensenellaceae bacterium | reverse complement strand
GGGCCAGTACCATTCCCCCGCGCTCACTTCCATCGACGTGCATCCAAGGGAACTGGGCATACACGCGATGACCCTTCTACTCAACATCATTCGCGGCAAGGTGGAGCAGCCCACGCATATCGACGTGCCTTTCACGTTGATCCAGCGCGATTCGGTCGCCGAGCCCCACGTAAATAACGTTTGAGCAACCCGTACTTACCAAGGAGGTTTCCCCGTTTTGAAACAGATATCGTTAGGTTCCGTTTTTCACATGCCCTGGCTGGAATACCGCCACACAACGCCGGAAGGCGACGTGGTGCTGCGCCTGCGCACAGGCCGCGGGGAGTTTGAGCGCGCGGTCGCGCGCGTGGCCAACCCCTACGACATTCCCAACCCGTTCGCCTGCGTTCGGGAATACCCCATGACCGTCGCCTATCAGGACGGGCTGTTCGATTTTTACGAGGTTTGTTTCCATTGGGACGATCCCCGCATTAAATACCTGTTTGCGCTGTACGCCGATGGCGGCCGCGTGTTCAAGCTGGATTCCGACGGCCTGCGCGCGGGCGAAGGCACGGACGATATCAGTGAATGCTTCACCTTCGCCTACGCCTATCCCGCCCAGCCGATGCCGGAATGGGCGCGCGGGGCGGTTGGCTACCAAATCTTCCCCGACCGGTTCCGCCGCGAGGGCACGCCGGAAAATGAACTGGAACCGTGGAACAGCGACCGTGTGCAAAGCGCGTTCCGCTTCGGGGGCAACCTAAACGGCATCCGCGCGGCTGTGCCCTACCTGAAAGACCTGGGCGTGAAGATGATCTACACCACGCCGATTTTTCTAAGCGACAGCGCGCACCGCTACAATACGTTCGATTATTATCAGGTCGATCCGCTGCTGGGCACTGAGGTGGATTTGAAGGCGCTGTGCGACGAGCTGCACCAAAACGGCATGCGCATCGTGCTGGACGGTGTGTTCAACCATTGCGGGCTGGGTTTCGCGCCCTTTGTGGACGCAAGGGAAAAGGGTAAGGCAAGCAAGTATTACGACTGGTTTTTTTTCGACAGTCTGGAGGCGTGCGGCTACCGCACCTTCAGCCACGAACCCTACATGCCCAAACTGAACCTGAAAAACGAAGCCTGTGCGGAGTATTTCCTGAAAGTTGGGCGCTACTGGCTGGAAAAATGCGGCGTGGACGGCTGGCGGCTGGATGTAAGCAGCGAGGTCTGGCCGGATTTCTGGCGCAAGTTTCATGCGATGATGAAGCGCATAAACCCCGAAAGCCTCATGGTCGCCGAATGCTGGGATGACAGCCGCGAATGGCTTACCCAGGGGGACATGTTCGATTCCACCATGCATTACGTGCTCAGCCGTGCCATCTGGAAGCGTTTCGCTTTCCGGTCGCTCAGCGTTGCCGCCTTCGACCAGGCGCTCAACGACGCGGCCATGCTGTACCCCAAGCGTAACCAGGATGTGCTGTGGACGTTCCTGGGCTCGCACGACACCAGGCGGATGCTCACCCGCGCCTGCGGAGACGTGCGGATGCTCCACGGCGCATCGTTTTTCCAGTTCACGTTCCCGGGCGCGCCCATTATCTATTACGGCGACGAGCTGGCTATGGAGGGCGGGGACGACCCGGACAACCGCCGCCCCATGCGCTGGGACAATGTAGAAAACAACGCGACCCACGCGCATTACCGCCGGCTCGCAGCGCTGCGAAGCGCTCACGAGGCGCTTCGCCTGGGAGCGTTTCGCACCTGGCGCGCGCAGGAAAACGGTCTGTACGCTTACGAGCGTTTCACCGACGGCGAACGTCTGCTCTGCGTGCTGAATACTTCCGGCGAACCGCTGACCGCTCAACTCCCCCTGCCGGAGAGTCTCAGCGGCAATGCCGCCGTACACGACCTGTACGCGGAACGCACCTTGCCCGTATGGAAGGGGCTAACGGAAATCACGCTTGCTCCGGGCGAAGGCATGATTTTGGAATAACCGTACTAATAAAGTAAACGCCGCCGCGGCTGAAAGGCCGCGGCGGCGCTTGCTTATTCAGAAAACCGCTTTCAGGAGGGTTCGGAGGGCCGCGGCCCTCTGATGGCCGCTCGTATCGACCGCCTTTGCCGGTCGGGCGGGGAGTTTGCGGCGGAGCCGCAAACAATACCCGAAATTCAAAAAAGTGGCGCAGTCCACTTTTTTGACATACAAGCCGCGGCGGCGTTTACTTTACCCTATTCGTTTCTCCTGCGGATAGCCTCGCTCATCAGTTCCGCGGTTCCCTCGCCATTTGCGTTCAGGTTGCGGCGAAAACGCTCGTCAGCAACGTACATCTGCCCCAGCCCCGCCAGAATCTCATCAGTGCAGGGATAAAACCGTTCGCTGATATGCCGCTGCCAGCGATCCAGCGCCGCGCGCACCTCGGGGCTGGTGGGCGAATGCCCCACCAGCGCGCCGAACGCCTGCAGGATCGCCTTCCCTTCGTCGTTCACGTTTTGCCACTCCTGCTTGCCATAGCGCGCGGTGCGCTTCTCGCATTCCTGCCACGCCTTCGTGCCGCCCCAGCGCTCCTGCGCCTCGTTTGCGTAGCGGTCACGTTCCGTTTCCCAAGACGTGGGGTTAAATTCATCCAGATTCATTTCAGCCTCTCCTTTCGCAACGCGGTCGCAAAGGTTCATGAGCCCCATAAGGCGTTCCGCCTTCAGCCGCAAAATCTCGCGGTGCCTGCGCAGGGCTTCCCTTTCGTTGCCTTCTTCCATGGCCAGCATCGGCTTAATCTGCTTAAGCGGAATCTCCAGTTCCTTCAAGAACAGGATGCGCTGCAAGCGTTTCAGATCCGCTTCGTCGTAAAGACGGTAGCCCGCCTCGGTTGTTTTTACGGGGCGCAGCAAGCCAAGCTGGTCATAATAGCGCAGCGTTCGTCCGCTTACGCCGGCACGCCTGGCCACCTCATTTACAGTCATCACGCGGCATCCCTCATTCCTGAGCGTTTTCCTTGACAGCAAATACAGCATAGACCTTGACGCAGCGTCAAGGTCAATAGGTTTTAGAAAAGATTCGGAAAAATTTACTGCCGGTATCAGGCTGTCAAAGAAGTCTGCTTTCAGGAGGTATCGGAGGGCCGCCGCCCTCCGATACCCATTCGTATCGACCGGCTATATCGGTCGGGCGGGGAGTTTGCGGCTCTGCCGCAAACAATACCCGAAATTCAAAAAAGTGGCGAAGTCCACTTTTTTGACAGTCTGGGTATCAGATCAGGCTGCCCAGCTTGTTTACCAGACTTTGCGCGGTAACCAGCGCGGAAGCCGCCAGCGCGCCGCCCACCAGCCAG
>JADGQP010000084.1 GCA_017881705.1 Christensenellaceae bacterium | reverse complement strand
TTATCATAAAACAGGCGCGAGGCTGCGTAAAAACGGGAGGGATCCGTATGATCGTTTTGGGCATTGATCCCGGCCTGGCCACCCTCGGTTGGGGCGTCATCGAAAGCGCAGGCGGCAGGCAAAGGCTTGTGGGGTACGGCTGCATTATCACAAAGCCCGATCAAACCCTGCCCGCCAGGCTGATGGCGATCCAAAACGAGATGATCGCTTTGCTTTCACTGTATCACCCGGATGAGATCGCTTTTGAGGAACTGTTTTTTGCCCGCAACGTAACCACGGCGCTTACGGTGGGCGCTGCGCGGGGCGTGAGCGTCGCGGTTTGCGCCGCGCAGACAGACAAACTGTACGAATACACGCCTATGCAGGTAAAGCAGGCGATCGTCGGCTATGGCAAAGCCGAAAAGCGCCAGGTGCAGGAAATGGTAAAGCTACTTTTACATATGGACGATATAGCGCGCCCCGACGACGCTGCCGACGCGCTCGCTATCGCGCTCACCCACTCCGCCACGGGCGTGTCCAGCGCACAGTTTTTAATGAAATGAGGGAGTCGCCGTGATCGCATTGGTAGAAGGCGCGGTGCTTGAAAAAAGCGCGGGCGAGGTGGTGCTGCTGGCAGGCGGCATCGGCTTTCGCCTGTTGTGTAGCATGAATACGCTGGCGGCTATTCCTCCGGTGGATTCGCGCTGCCGTCTGTATACGCACCTGAACGTCCGCGAGGACGCGATGGAGCTATACGGTTTTTTCACCCGGGAAGAAAGGGATATGTTCCGCAGCCTGATTACGGTTACGGGCGTGGGCCCGAAATCCGCGCTTTTTGTGCTGGGCAGCCTGCCGCTTGCCGATTTGCGGTTGGCAATCCTCACCAGCGATATCGCCATGCTCAGCCGCGCGCCAGGCATCGGCAAAAAAACGGCGCAGCGCATCGCGCTGGAGCTGAAAGATAAGGTTGCGCAGGACGCGCTGACAGGCGGCTTATCCGCCGAGGATAGCGCGTTTATGGACAGCGAAGCGCCTGCGCAGGACGCGCTGGGCGAGGCCATGCAGGCACTCAAGGCTCTGGGCTATTCTCCGCAGGAGGCCGCCAAAGCCCTCAAGGGCGCTAAAGGGCAGGCACAGACAGCGGACGAGATGATCCGGATGGCGCTGCGCAACATGGCCCAGAAGGTGTAACAGCCGCTGCCGGCAGCGCTGGCTTCCATTCCCCCACGCCAAGATTTTAAACGGATTCAAATTGTCCGCCGATAAAGGAGCACACTCTATGCCAGACGAAGAACGTTTGATCACCAGCGGATTCCGTACGGGCGACGACGAGCAGGAGCAAACGCTTCGCCCGAAGGCCCTGCGCGATTACGTGGGTCAGGAGCCGATTAAACAAAACTTACGCATATCCATCGAGGCTGCGCTCAAGCGCCGTGAATCGCTGGATCATTTGCTGTTATACGGCCCGCCCGGCCTTGGCAAGACGACGCTGGCGGGCATCATTGCCGCGGAGATGGGTCAAAACATCCGCATCACAAGCGGGCCTGCCATCGACCGTCCGGGCGACCTGGCCAGCATTTTAACCAACCTGACCGACGGCGACGTGCTTTTTATCGACGAGATCCACCGCCTGAGCCGCTCGGTGGAGGAAGTGCTCTACCCCGCCATGGAGGATTACGCACTGGATATCATGATTGGCAAAGGGCCGACGGCGCGCAGCATCCGCCTGGATCTGCCGCACTTTACGCTGGTGGGCGCCACCACGCGCGCGGGCCTGCTTTCAGCTCCCTTGCGCGACCGGTTCGGACTGCTTTTCAGGCTTGAAATGTACACCTGCGACGAACTGGCCACCATTCTGCGCCGCAACGTAGGCATCCTGCACGTGGACGCCGACGAGGACGGCATATCGGAGATTGCGGGCCGCAGCCGCGGCACGCCGCGCATTGCCAACCGGATGCTGCGCCGCGTGCGCGATTACGCGCAGATTCGCGCCAACGGCCATATCACCCGGGAAATTGCCCGCCTGGCGTTGGATATGCTGGATGTGGATGTGCTGGGGCTGGATCGAGTGGACCGCACCATGCTAGCCACGATGATGGATAAATTCTCCGGCGGCCCCGTGGGGCTGGACACGCTCAGCGCCATGACCGGCGAGGACGCAACCACCATCGAGGACGTGTACGAACCCTACCTGATGCAGCTGGGCTTTCTGGTGCGCACGTCGCGTGGTCGGGTGGTCACCCCCGCCGCGTACGCACATATGGGGCGCAAACCCCTCGTGCCGCCCGAGGCCAACGGCGAACAAATTTCATTTTAATTAAGTTAAGGAAGCAAGAACGTCTTGAAAACGAGCGACTTTACCTATTCCCTTCCCCAAGAGCTGATCGCGCAGACCCCCATAGAGCCCCGCGACCACAGCCGCATGTTGGTGTACAACCGTGCGGACGGAAGCATTCGACATCAACATTTTTACGATCTGCCGCAGTATCTTGTTTCCGGGGACGCGCTGGTGCTGAACGAAACCAAGGTGATTCCCGCGCGGTTGCTGGGCGAAAAGGAAGGCACGGGCGTGCCTGTGGAAATACTGTTACTCCGGCGCGTTTCCGCCGACGTGTGGGAAACGCTGGTTCGCCCCGGGCGCAGGCTGCCCACGGGCGCGTTTTGCAGTTTCGGCGGCGGCTTGCTGCGCGCCGAGATTCTCTCCTCGCTGGACAGCGGCGGACGCACGGTACGCTTTCATTACCAGGGCGTTTTCGAGGCGCTGCTGGACGAGCTGGGGCAAATGCCGCTGCCTCCCTACATACACGAGCATCTGGTTGACCAGAGCCGTTACCAGACCGTTTACGCCAAAGAGGAAGGCAGCGCCGCCGCGCCTACGGCCGGTTTGCACTTTACACCGGAACTGCTCAGCCGCATTCGCGGTATGGGGGTAGCTATCGTTCCGATCCTTCTGCACGTTGGGCTGGGCACGTTTCGGCCCGTGAAAACGGAAAACGTGGAAGAACACATAATGCACGTGGAACGCTACGAGGTTTCCCCCGAAGCGGCAAACGCCATCAACGCGGCGCGCGCGAATGGCCGGCGCTGCGTGTGCGTGGGAACTACCAGCGTGCGCACGCTGGAAACGGTTGCCGACGACGGCGGCGTTGTGCACCCCCAAAGCGGCGAAACAGGCATCTTCATAACGCCTGGGTACCGTTATAAAGCTGTGGACGCATTGATCACCAACTTCCATCTTCCGGAGAGCACACTGCTGATGCTGGTTTCCGCGCTGATGGGACGGGAAGAAGCCCTGCGCGTTTACAATACGGCCGTGCAGGAGCGTTACCGTTTCTTTTCCTTTGGGGATTGCATGCTGATCCTGTAACTTTTGCAGTATTGGCGCAGCGAACACGCAAAGCGGAGCGAGGCAAATGCGATCAGAGGACTTCGGCTTTCCGACGCTTTCTGTAAAAATGAGTTTTAATCAAAAAGGCGAGCCGATCGGCCCGCCTTTTTGGTTATCCCCTGTTTGTACAAAATTATCCTTTTTTCTCGCTTGCGTCCGCTTTTTTACCGATCTTGTTTTCCGTGCCATTCAGCAACCTCACGATATTGGCACGGTGGCGCACCACCACCATGGCAAACAGCAGCGCGGCAAAACCGAAAACAAACCAGTTGCCCATATGCGTAGCCGTCATCAGCACCAGATAACAAAACAGCATCATCATACTGCCCAGGCTGATGTAGCGTGTGGCGGCAATCACCGCCACGCACACGGCGATAGAAACAATACCCCAGAGGGGATTCACGAAAAAAATCACCGCAGCCGAGCACGCCACGCCTTTGCCGCCCTTGAAACCAAAAAAGCAGGGCCAGTTGTGCCCGATTACCGCGAACAGCCCACCCAGCATGGCGCCGTAACCCGCAAAGCCGTACGTCACGTTCGGCAGCAAGAGGCTACCCAGCCAGCAGGCCAGCGTGGCTTTGATAAAATCGCCTAGAAAAGTGACCAGCCCCTTGCGCAGCCCCAGCACACGCAGCACGTTGCTCGCGCCTGTGTTGTGGCTGCCCACGGTGCGGATATTCACCCCCGCGCGGCTGCTGACCAGGATACCTGTGGAAAAACTTCCCAGCAGGTAGCCGATCGCCGCGGCCGCTAACGATAAAAGGATTTCTCGCATAGTCGTCTCCTTACACGCTGTATGGTTATCAACCTATTTATTATACCATGAAACCTGATAAAGCACAAAACCGCCACACGACCCACTGATGGCGGCGGGTCGAGGCGTATGCGGTTTTCACGGCAGTCGCCGTTATTCCTGCTCCACTCGGATAATGCTTTCCAGCGTGGCAAAGTCGCCATTCAGCGCTTTTACGGCGCGCTGCAGTGCTTTTTCGCTCGCGGTGTGGGTAATCACCACCAGAGTAACGCACCCGTTTTTCCGTTCGCCTTTTTGCTGCACGGCGGCGATACTCACGTTTTCATCGGCGAAGCATTTAGCGATGCGGCTCAGCACGCCCGGTTCGTCCTGGGCGAGCATACGGATATAAAAGGGACATTGCCAGTCCGTATTATTGCGCAGCGCAACTGTGGGATTCAGTTCGTTTTCAAACGTCGGGTACAGGTGCTGGCAGGTCGTCGCCGCGCGTTCCAGATCACTCACGATGGCGCTGGCCGTAGGCATGTCTCCGGCGCCGCGGCCCAAAAACATCATTTCCTTGCAGGCATGGCCGTGCAGGTACACGGCGTTAAACGAGCCGCTCACGTTCGCCAGCGGATGGTCGCTGGCAATAAAAGTGGGATGAACGCGCGTTTCCACATCCAGCCCGTTGCGCTTGGCGATTGCCAGCAGTTTAAGCGTATACCCCAGCTCCTGACCGCAGCGGATATCCTCGGTGCTGATGTGCGTGATGCCTTCGATATACACATCCTCAAAAGGCACGCGGCCGTGAAAAGCCAGCGACGCCAGAATGCTCAGCTTATAGGCGGCGTCCAGCCCTTCCACGTCGGCGGCGGGGTCCGGCTCGGCCAAGCCCAGGCGCTGCGCGTCGCGCAGTACGGGTTCGTATTCTTCGTTGTTTTTGCTCATGCGCGACAAAATATAATTGGTGGTGCCGTTGACGATACCGTAAATCTTATCGATACGGTTGGCCTGCAGGCTTTCTTCCAGTGCGTGGATAATGGGGATAGCGCCGCATACCGCCGCCTCGTAATACAGCCCCACGCCGTGCGCTTTGGCCGCCTTTTGCAGCTCGTGCCAATGCAGGGCAAAGGCGACTTTGTTGGCCGTAACCACCGTTTTCCCAGCGCTAAGCGCGCGCAGCATCAACGAATACGCCGGCTCCTCGCCACCCAGAAATTCCACGACGATACGGATCTCCGGATCCTCCAGCACATCCTCAGGGCGATCGGTCAGCACGCCTTGAGGAAACTGGATGTCGCGTTTTTTTGCCAGGTCACGCACCAGCACTTTTTTAATATGAAAACGCAGGCCCGCGCGGTGCTCAATATCCGCGCCGAAACCCTCCAGCAATCGCCACACGCCGCTGCCAACATTGCCGCAGCCCAGAAAACCGATAGTGATATTTTTGGTCATGGCCATAACTCCTTATCAGCGGTTGCGCTCGTATAAAATCCGAAGTCCCTTGAGCGTCAGCAGGCCGTCCAGCTTATTGATGCTGCTGTCCTCCTGCGCCACCAGCACAGCCATACCGCCTGTGGCGACCACAAAGGCGTCGGGCGCGTTGATCTCCGCGCGGATTTTCTTCACCAGATAATCTACCTGCCCGATATAGCCGTAAATCAAACCCGCCTGCAGGTTGGTCACGGTTGTTCGGCCGATGACGGTGGGGGGCTTCACCAGCTCAAAACGCGGCAACTTGGCCGTAAGCCCCACCAGCGCCTCGCTGGCCAGCTTGATGCCCGGGCAGATGCAGCCGCCCAGAAAATTGGCTTTCGCATCCAGCGCGCCAAACGTGGTCGCGGTGCCGAAATCGATGAATATACAGGGCCCGCCGTATTGATCGTAGGCCGCCACGGCGTTAGCGATGCGGTCGCTGCCCAGTTCCCGGGGGTTTTCGTATTTCAGGTTGATGCCGGTCTTGATCCCCGGTTCCACCATCATGGGAGCCATGCCAAAATAGTTTTTGCACATATGCTCGATCGTAAAGTTGATCGTCGGCACGACGCTGGAGATGACCACGCCGGAAACGTCCCGCATGCTGACGCCCTCGTACGCGAACAGATTTGCCAGCAAAATGCCGTATTCGTCGGATGTATAGGTTTTGCTGGTGGAGATCCGCCAGTATTTCACCATTTCGCTTCCTTCGAACAGAGCTGTTTTAATGTTAGTATTTCCAACGTCCATGGTAAAGATCATGGCGGGTTCTCCTTTACAATGCCGCTCGCCCCTGCTGGGCTTTGCGTCGGTTATCCGTTTTCACCATCCGGCTCGGCAGCTGGAGCCTTCAACGGCGCTTTCCCTTTATGCCGACCGCGGCGGTTAGCCGCGTCCACGGCGATTTTCACCATCGGCACCAGTACGGTGGCCACGGCCGCCTCGGCTAGCCCGTTGGGCAGCCCTACGAGCACCACCAGCCAAGCGCCCGCGTTGTTCTGGTAAACCGCTCCTGCGTTGCCTGCGGAGATCAGGTTGTTAACCAGCACGGTCAGGTCGTTGCCATATAACAGAAAGATCATCCCAAGGCAGAGCACCGTGTTGGTCAGCGCTCCTGCCACGGAAGCGATCGCCGCGCCAAGCTTGTCCGCCGCGCCCTCGCGCTTGATGAGCCTGTGCCATAGCGTGTAAAAGCCCCAGGCGGTCAGCGGGATGATCATACGTGGAAGCACGCTTACGAGGGGATTGCGGAAAAACAGCGTAAGCCCCACCATGCCCGAGCCCCACGCGCGGATGAGGCTGCACAGGCCGAATACCAGACCCACGACCACGCCCACCAACGGGCCTTCCACCAGGGCTGCGAGGATAACGGGCAGATGCACCAGCGTAACCGCTGGCAGCGGAGGTGGCAGCGTGATCATGCCGATGGGCGTAAAGGTAAGCAGGGCGGTAATTGCCGCAAACATGGCGGTGATTACCATACGACGGATAGCACGGGAAGAAGCAGAGTTACCGATTTGGTTTTTCATGGTTTTTTCCTCCGTTCGAGTTCACACAGGATACCCGACATTAGACGACCGCCGGCGTTCCCGGCATGACCTATGGGGCGCAGAGCCTCGCGCGTCCGACCCCGAAGGTATCGGCGCAGCTCTTAAAAACCTATTATAACGGGTTCGATGTGAAATGTAAACCCGCATGCGCGTTAGAACGTGAAAAAGGCTGTGTCTCCGGCTATACAGTGTTCACCGTGAAACCACAAAGCCCCGCGCGCGGAGATGCGCCATCGCGTATTGAAGCGCGGGCGACCCTCCGTGGGCGGGGCAAAGTAAAAGCAAGAGTATACGACGAACGTTTACTTGTCGTCTTTGGGTTCGCTGCCGTCCGTTACGTCGGGGAAGAAGGGTTTATGACAGTTGGGGCACAGCGGGCTTTCGTCAAAATCGATGTCCGCGGCCTTAATCTGCATGGTTTTCCCGCAATGGGGGCAATCGAAGGACAGCTCTTCGTTCTCGTCGAACTCCTCTTCGCCCTCGTCGCTTTCCTCGTCATCGTCGTCGTCGCACTCTTCATCCTCGCCAAAAAGCGCGTCCTCAATGTCGCCCAGGTCGTCGTCGATGGATTCCACATACTCGTTCATCTCATCCACGTCTTCCTCGACGTCCTTGATCTTTTGCGCCATCTCGTCCATAACGGCGAGCATCTCCAGCATCAGACGGTTTTCATCTTTGTCTTTGTCCAGTTTCAGCCCTTCCGCAAGGCCGCGCAGGTAGGCGGTACGATCCGTAATACTGCTCATACGATTTCCTTTCCCCCGCCAAGGGCGGCGGGGACGTCGGTGGAACGGGAGAGAATGGCGCGCGGGCCAGATGCGGCCAAGGCACAGGAGGGGCGATCAGCAGCGCTCCATATACTCGCCGATGCGGGTATCAATGCGGATGCGATCCCCGGTGTTAATAAACAGCGGCACCTGGAGGGTGTAGCCTGTTTCCACGGTGGCGGGCTTGTTGGTGTTGCTGGCAGTATCGCCCTTATAGCCGGGCTCGGTGTTGGTAATCAGCAATTCCACAAAGTTGGGGGCGGCCACGCTGAACGGAGCGCCTTTAAAGAACTTCACCGTTACGTTGGTGCCTTCCTTCACGTAGGGGATCGCGTCCTCCACGCTCTCTTTGTTCATGGGAACCTGCTCGTAGGTATCCAGATCCATAAAGTAGTACAAGCCACCATCGACGTACACATACTGCATTTCCTTGGTTTCCACTACGGCGCGGGGCATTTTATCCGTGGGGTTGAAAGTACGCTCCACCACAGCGCCCGTCATGACGTTTTTAATTTTGGTGCGCACGAACGCCGCGCCCTTGCCCGGTTTCACATGTTGGAAATCAACGACGATCCATACGCCGCCGTCCCACTCCATGGTGACGCCCTTCCTGAACTCGCCTGCCGTAATCATTGGTTGTTCCTCCGTTCGTATTGATCAAATTACAGAATCAACAGTTCCTTGGTCGGCTGTGTCAGTACGCGGCAGCCGTCCTTTTGTACTACCACGGTATCTTCGATACGCACTCCGCCGATGTTGGGCAGGTATATGCCGGGTTCCACGGTCATCAGCTGGTTTTCTTCCAGCTTGCCCTCCGCCGTAAGGCTAAGGCGCGGGTTTTCATGGATGTCGATGCCCAGGCTGTGACCCAGCCCGTGCCCGAAACGCCCCGCATAACCCTGGGAATCGATATAGTCCCGCGCGATCGCATCTATAGCGCGGCAATCGCCTCCGGCCCGTACGGCGTTCT
>JADGQP010000083.1 GCA_017881705.1 Christensenellaceae bacterium | reverse complement strand
GCCTGTACGGCCATAGAAATGTACGGGACGTTCGCCGTTTACAGCCAGGCGTACGTCGTCCACCATTTGGCCCATGCTCATTTCCAGCACCAGATAATCCTTGGCCGTGGCAACTGTTTTGCGCAGCGCCGCTTCGGGGAAGGGCCACAGCGT
This sequence comes from Christensenellaceae bacterium, assembly GCA_017881705.1. Taxonomy (GTDB): domain Bacteria; phylum Bacillota; class Clostridia; order Christensenellales; family Aristaeellaceae; genus CAXXOK01. The sequence continues at coordinate 10,955 of JADGQP010000083.1, read as the reverse complement.
GATGGGCCGCAGAAGGCCGACCTTGATGCCCTTTTGGCGGCATTTGCGCATGGCGCTGCGCGCGATGCGGCTGGTGGTGCCATAGGCGACCAGCACGATCTGCGCGTCGGAGAGCATCTCTTCCTGCCAGCGGCACTCGTTTTTCGCAATCAGGTCGTACTTGGCCTGCAGGCGGATACAATGGTTCTCCAGCACCTGCGGGTCGATGTAAAGGCTGTTGATGATGGCGCGGGGGCTGTCCTGCGTGGGCACGTGCCCGTCGGCCGCCCAGTTTTTCTCTTTCAGGTCGGCGGCGGGGGCGCGGTCGGTCGCGGCGTCCATATCCACGGGTTCCATCATCTGGCCGATCAAGCCGTCGCCCAGTATCAGCACGGGGTTACGGTACCGGTCGGCAATGTCGAATGCGTCCTGCGTAAGGTTTACGGCCTCCTGAACGCTGCCGGGCGCGAGCACGCACATGCGGTAGTCGCCGTGGCCGCCACCGCGGGTGGCCTGGTAATAATCGCTCTGTGCAGGCTGGATGGAGCCCAGCCCCGGGCCGCCGCGCACCATATTGACAATAACGCAGGGCACTTCCGCGCCTACGATGTAGCTGATGCCTTCCTGTTTCAAGCTGATTCCCGGGCTGGAGGAGCTGGTCATTACCCGCGCGCCCGCGCCGCCCGCGCCGTACACCATATTGATGGCCGCCACCTCGCTTTCGGCCTGCAAAAAGCAGCCGCCCACCTGCGGGAGGCGCTTGCTCATATACTCCGGAATCTGGTTCTGGGGCGTGATGGGATAGCCGAAGAAAAAGCGGCAGCCCGCCTGAATGGCGGCTTCGGCGATCGCTTCATTGCCCTTCATGAGTTTCTTCATGGGAGTCTTCCCTTCTCGGCCGGTCAGGGCCGCTTGATCCCCTTTTCTATACGCGGCCGGTCGCCTTGCCCCATGGGGGCGCGCGTTACCGGCGACAGCGCAAACGTTATTTTTCCACGGTGATGGCCACGTCGGGGCACATGGTGGCGCAGAAAGCGCAGCCGATACATTCCGCCATTTCTACACAATGCGCGGTATGATAACCCTTTTTATTGATGCGCGTTGTATCCAGCGCCATGATCTTTTTGGGGCAAGCGTCCACGCATAAGCCGCAGCCTTTGCAAACGTCCTCGTTGACGGTTACGATCGCCATGGTCCAGCCTCCTTTATCCGCCGCGGTCGGCTTCAGCGATGCCGTGCGGCTTACCCTTAATCATAAGCAGAGAAAGCGGGCTTGTCAATGCCGCGCCGACAGGCAAACGGCGCTGTTACAGAAAGGAGCGTGCCGCGTACGCGCATCCGCGGACGATGTTTTCTTTTTGCACAAAATATGAGAATGCCTTCAAATCGCGCCTTAAGGCAAGAGGATATTGGCATTTTGAAAAACGCATGCTATAATAACGGATATGAAATGATCTTTACGGCGCGCGACTGTCCGCCGTGTTGTCGGGAAGGAATGGACATGGATCGTCGACAGGAAAGAGACGCAAATCCGCAGCTGTGGGAATCCACGGGCGACGACGGGCGAAACCCGTTGTTTCCTTTGGGTTCAATTCCCGCCGCGGCACGCGCCTCCACCCCTGTAACTCCTGCATACTCCGACGGCAGGCGGCCGGACGGATCGCCCCTCCTTCATCCGCAGGCGGAACTGCAGCCGCTGCAACAGCCGGAGCCCTGGCAGGCGGCCGCGCCCACGGCGGATCCCATAAGGGTGCGCAGCGATTGGCAGTCCCAACAGCCGTCCGCACGCACACAGCCGTATCCCGCGCAAAGCGCGCCCCCTTCCGAGTGGGTGCAAAACGGTTGGCAGCCCCAACCCGCCGAGCGATACGTCGGAGCGCCGACCCTTCAACCAAGGCAGGAGCCGTATTCCGCGTGGACGGTCTATCCGCCTCAGGCGGGCGTGCAGACGCCCGTGCCTGTTTTTGCCTGGACACAGAATTATTGGCAGCCGCCGCAGGCTTATCAGCCGCAGGCAGTGCCGCCACAGACATACCAGCCGCAGGCCGTACCGCCGCAGACTTATCAACCACAGACCATGCCGCCGCAGACTTACCAACAGCAAGCCGTGCCGCCGCAGCCGGTTTTTGCGTGGACACAGAATTACTGGCAGCCGGTTTCGGCTGCCCCTGCGCGCACGTCTGCCGAGTGGCCGCCGCTGAATGCGCAGACCCAACGCTATCAACCCGCCCGGCGCAAGCCTGTTCAACCACAGGGCAGCCAACCGCAAGGCGGTCAAATGCCAAGCGGCCAACCGCAAGGCAGCCCAATGCAAAACGCCCAACCGCAAGGCGGCTGGCAGCAGCCGGTTTCCGGACAGACCCAACGTTATCAGCCTCCTCAGGCAGTTCCCGGGCAGACCCAGCATTATCAGCCGCCTCAGGCGGAACCCATACGCTCGCGCGGCAGGGAAAAGCAAGATTTTAACCCAATGTCGCCGTATCAAACACAGCGTCGACCCGGTATGGCAGCGGGCGCGCCCAACGCATGGCCGCCCGTGCAGATTCAACCGGCAAACCAGTCCGCAGTGCCTTATGACTGGCAGCCTGTTCCCGGGCAGACCCTTCAATATCAACCTGTGTGGCGCAAAGCTGCTCCCGTGGGGACAGGCGAGGGTCGGCCTTTCACCCCGACAAGAACGAAAATTGAATGGCAGCCTGTGCCTGGTCAAACGATCGCTTACCAGCCCGTACACGAAGCGGATCGTCCTTATCCCGCGCCGGTTTCCCAACCCGCGCCCAAACCGTCCCCCAAACCGTCCGCTGTAGCACCAGCGACAGAACCGGCCAAACAGCCCACGCCGCCTAGCTTGAAAGAGATACCGCAGCCCTATGCCGCAAAAACGAACGCAGACGGTGTAAAACCGTCCGTGCCGTTCCCGACGCAAACGGCCGCGCTTTCGCGCGATGCATCAGGCATAGGCCGCCGCGTTTTGCCCACACAACCGGCGAGCACACAGGCGCAGGGCAACCAGGCCGCACCGTACCGCCCTCAGGTGACCCAGGCGCCGCGTTCCGCTTTATCTGCGCCGGTTTCAGCCCCTGAAGCGCAGCGAGGCGCCGCTGCTCCGCTAAAAGGGATGCCTGACCTAACTCCGTTGTATATTCCCGCACTGTCGGCAAACAGACAAACACCTGCCCCGCTGTCCGCACCGATGTTTATGCCGCCGACTTTTCAGCGTGTGCCGTCTTTAAACAAGCTCGTCGAAGCGCCGCATGCTGCGGTGCCTGTGTCGCCAGCGTTTGTACCCGCGCCGCAGACTTTCCAGCCCGCGCCGCAGCCAGACAAGCCTGCGCCGCAGACATTCCAACCCGCGCCACAAATGTTCCAGCCTACGCCGCAGATGTTCCAGCCCGCGCCACAAACGTTCCAGCCCGCGCCGCAGCCAGTCAAACCTATACCGCAGACGCTCCAGCCCGCGCCGCAAATAGATATATCCGCGCCGTATTCGAGCACGCTTCCCGCGGAGCCTGAAAGTTCGTCCATACCGGTTATACCGGTTGAGGCAGCGCCGCAACGTATGGCTATGGAAGACGAACTGGCCGGGCAGGACAGCGCTGCCGTGCGGAAACGCCGCACAGAGAACCGCGCCGTCTCCGATGACCAGCCGGAACAGACGGCGGTAGAAGCGCCCCTGCCTCCCACACAGACGGCGACGCGCTTCGACGGCGCCACCTCGGCACGCTGGGCGGTGAAACTTGCGCCGTTTGGCGAAAACCCGGTTGAAGCACCTGCCGAAAACCCGGCAAGGGAACGCAGGGCGCAGGCGTACGCTTCCCCCGCCGTGCCCCTCGAGGCGGAAGGACGCATGTCCGCGCGCTCCATCGTGACCAAGCTGATTCATGTGGAACCTGAAACAACCGGCATGGCGACCGACGATTCGGCTCGCATTACCGCTTCCCGTTATCAAACGCCGCAGATCTCTTTGCCTAAAACCGACGGCGGGGAACCGGAGAATGCTGCGCCCGATACGATGGCGGCCTCGCGCCTGCCCAAGCCGGAACCGCCGCTGGTACGGGAGATACCCGCCGCAAAGCGCCGCGGACTCGGCGTGAGCAACCGTCGGCTTCGCTGGGTAATCCTTGCAATCGTCGCGGCGGCGCTGGTGATGGCGCTGGTGCAATCCGGCCTGTGGACGAACATTATGGCAGCTTTTGCGCCGCACTCCATCACCGTGGACGGAAGTCAATCCGTAACGGAGGAAGCCACCGCCAGCCAGAAGGCGAACGCCGCAAACGCGGCCGTGCTGCTGAGCGCGTCGGTAACGCCGGCCGAAGCTACGGCGCCTGCCACACTGACCTTCAAGCTTACCACCAACACGCTTACCTCGTCCGTGCGCCTGAAGGACGATAACGGCGAGATCCTGCGCACCACCCTTTCCAGCGCCCCGCAGGACAATGGGCTGATCTGGCAGGTTTCCGCTACGATCGAAGCGGCTTATACCGGGAATATCCATATTTTCCTGCGGGATCAGGCGGGCGTATGGGCGGAGAGCGACGTTACCTGTTCGATAACGGTGCATTAACGGCTCGCCTGAAGCCACTGCCATAAACCGCAGCCCTTTTCAGGACTGTATTATAAAGGCGGCGGCTGGCGGATTCAGCGGTTTATCAACAGTCTGGAGGCGGCTGTATCGGCCGCCTTTTTGCGCATTGCCGTTTTTCTCATTTTTCCCATGGGCGAAGCCGTTTTTCTCATGCTTTTCTAATGTTGTTTTCAGACGCTCCTCAGCGGCTTTCAAGCGTATTTTCTTTGTAAGCGTGAAAACGATATGCTATAATACCCAATGTAGAAATGATTGGGAAACGAACTTTTCGCAGGAAAGGAAACTGTGGCGCACAAATGAGTAAGCAGAGTGAAAAGCCGAAGAAATCCAAAGGACGCGGTTCGGGCATCGTTACCTTCGGCGTGGTGTTCGCGCTGTACGCGGTTCTGTTTCATCCCTTCGGTTTCGGCCATCTGCTGCTGGCGCTGGTGGTAGCCGGGCTGGTCGCCTCTATCGCGCGCGTGATGCGTTCAGGCCTGGATTTAACCACGCATAACAAGCAGGATGCGGCACCCGAAAGCCTCAACAAGGTTGCCAAGGACACCGGCAACCCGGAGGTGGACGCGCTGCTGCAAAAAGGCCGTGATACGATCGTTGAGATCCGCGAAGAAAACCGGCTGATCCCCGACGAGGGTCTTTCCGGTAAATTGGACAGGCTGGAAACGCTTTGCGGCGATATTTTCAAAGCGGTGTACGACAAGCCCGCTAAAGCCTCGCAAATTCGCAAATTTATGGATTATTACCTGCCCACGACTTTGAAAATGGTGAAGGCGTACCGTACGCTGGGCGAAAACGGCGTGTACGGCGCGGACGCTGTCGCCGCCCGCCGCCGCATCGACGACGCGCTTGGCATCGTGCTCAAAGGCTGCCAGAAACTGCTGGATAACCTTTACCAGAACGATGTGCTGGACATTACCACCGATATCGACGTGCTGGAGCAGATGCTCAAGCGCGACGGGCTGACCGAGAGCGACCTGCAAATAGCCGCCCAGCAGGCCCGGCAGGCGGCGGCGATTAACAGCCGCGTGGAAAGCGATGCCCAAACGAAGAACCAGGCATATGACCCCGCGCAATGGCACGCGGGCCAGGCGACCGACGTGGCTCAGCAGGTGCAAAACGCGGCCAAGCAGGCGCAGGCGCACGCGCCCCAGGCGCCGGTGCTGCAAATGGGCGACCAAGCCACGGCCCAGGCGCCTGAAAAACAGGCGTGAAAAACACGTTTGTCCACGGCCACAGCGCAGTTTAAATATTGAAGGAGGAACCCCTCATGACTCAATCCAACCAGGCCCCCGAAACCGCCGCGGCTTCCGCCGTGCCGGTGTTGACGCTGGATGTTTCTTCCATGGCCAAGGATAAGGCCGACCTGGACGACGCCGTAGCCGCGATGGAAAAAGCGGGGGAAGCGCCCACCGCCGGCAATGCTGCCGCTGCCGCAGGCAACGCTAGCGCCGCTGTGGAGGCGACGCTCAAGGATCTGGATACCTCCATGCTTTCCGACGCGGAAAAAAAGAGCATCGATGATTTCGTACAGAAGATCAACATCGAAAACCCCGACCACGTGCTGCTCTACGGCGCGGACGCGCAAAAAAAGGTGGCCGATTTCAGCGACAGCGCGCTGGCCACCGTGCGTACCGACCAGACCGGCGAAGTGGGCGACATGCTGGTAAAGCTCGTAAGCGAGATCAAGGGCTTCGGCTCGGACGCTGAAAAGCCCGCCGGCATCAAGGGGCTGTTCTGGAACGCGCAGAAGGCCTTCGAGGAAATGAAAAACAAGTACGAGAAGGTCGAGGTCAACGTGGACGGCATTGCCACGTCGCTGGAAAACTACCAGGTGCAGCTGCTCAAGGACGTGAGCATGTTCAACCACCTGTATGATATGAACACCCAGTATTTCAAGGAGCTTACGATGTACATCATCGCCGGTGCCAAGAAGCTGGACGAGGTTCGCGCTACCACCCTGCAGCAGCTTAAGGACAAGGCCAGGCAGAGCGGTGACGCGATGGACGCACAGCGCGCCAATGATTTAGCTTCCGCGTGCGACCGGTTTGAGAAAAAACTGCACGATCTGCGCCTTACCCGCACCGTGGCATTGCAGATGGCTCCGCAGATTCGCCTTTTGCAAAGCAACGACAGCCTGCTGGTGGAGCGCATCCAAAGCACGCTTTCCAATACCCTGCCGCTGTGGAAAAGCCAGATTGTGATCGCGCTGGGCATGCAGCGCAGCCAGGATGCGCTGCGCGCGCAGACCGCCGTGACCGATATGACCAACGAGTTGCTTAAGAAGAACGCTGAAAAGCTTAAGATGGGCACGATTGAAACGGCAAAGGAAGCCGAGCGCGGCATCATCGACATCGAAACCCTCACCCAGACCAATCAGGACCTGATCGACACCATCACCGAAGTGATGAAGATCCAGGACGAGGGCCGCGCCAGCCGCATCGAAGCCGAGAAACAACTGACTGTGATGGAAACCCAGCTGAAGCAGAAACTGCTTGAGCTGCGCCATTAAACCGAACCGACGGCAGGCTTCCGCCGTTCGGGGGCCTGCCTTTCCTATACCTTGCGGCGGGGGAAAAGCGCGCCTCCGCGGGCAATAAAGGCCGTGTTCGGCCGCAGAAAGGAACCGATATGAAACCCAAATTCTCCGTATGGTGGTCGCTGCTGATCTGCGCCGTGCTGGTGGTTTTCGGGCTGGTTTACGGCAACGCCAGCGGCTACGCGGACGAACGCGCGCGCGTGAATGCCCTGCTGGAAGGGGATGGCGGTCTGATGACGGTGCTTAACTACCGCGCCAGCGACGGGCTGAACCTCTGCGTGGTTGCGGACAGGCACCTGACCGGCGACGCGGACGTGGAAACGCTGCGATACGCGGCCAATGCGGAGCTTTCGCAGGAATCGTCCGTTCAGGCCGCGCGCGCCCGGGACGAAGCCCTTGCGGACGCTTTTTCCAGGGTTTCCAACAAACTTGCGGCGGACGCGGGCTTTTCCGCAAGCGCGCGCGACGTTCAATACCGGCAGATGATCGCCGCGGATTTCGAGGCCTGCGGGCAAAGCGATATTTTCGCGGCTTATAACAAGGCGGCGGAGGCGTTCAACAAGCAGCTGTCCGTGCCCGCACTTGGGGACGCGGCGCGATTTTTCGGCGTGAAACCCTGCGAACTGTACCAGTAACGCCGCCTACCGCGGCCGGATAAGGAGTGCCATGAACAACAAGTTTGTACGCGCCGTGGTCGCGCTGGCCCTTTCGCTGCTGCTGGCGGTTCCTTCGCTGGCGGAGGCGCGCTACCCTGCGCAGGGAGCGGCGCTTACCGACGACGCCAATGCCCTGAGCCAAACCGTGGCCGAGGATGTTGCGGCGTACGCCCAAAAAGCGGAGGATACCGCCGACCTGAAAATCCGTGTGGCGCTGGTGTATTTTTTGGACGGGGAAACCCCGCAAGCTTACGCTGACAAGCTGTTTACCCGCTGGGCGCTGGATGAAAACAGTCTGTTGATACTGGGCGCGGCAGCCGAAGATACCTTCGCCTTTTCATCGGGGGAAAGCGTGCGTGCAAAGTTAAGCAACAGAGCGCTTTCCGGCCTTGCGTACACTTCCGGTTTTGCCGACGCGTTTACCGCGCAGCGTTATGACGAGGCTTTCGGCAAGTTTTTTATTGCGCTCAACAGCCAGATTAACAAGCAGTACGGTACACAAATCAAGCTGGGCGGGCTATTTGAGGCTGAGCAAAGCGGCGAAAGCCAAACGGCCAAAACAACGGCGCAGACCGTTGTGGATTCGGCCTACTCGCTGTGGACCAGCACGCTGAACGCCGTGACCGGCAAGGCGCACGATTATGAAGGAACGCACCGCGACAGCGGCAACGCAAGCGGCAGGTTTTCCGGCGGTGGCTGGATCGTACTGGCGGTTATCGCGCTGTTGCTGCTTGGACAGCGTCGTTCCGCCCGCCGCGGGAGAAGGTGCGGCTGTTCGCCCCTGGGTTGGGTGATCGGCGGGTTGGGGCTGGGCGCGCTTTATAGGCGTGGGAACTGCGGCGAGACATGCCGCGAGACACGCCGCGAGACACGCCGCGAACAACGATTTGAGCGTGACAGACGCGGCCGATAACGCCGCATCGCAAGTGAAAAAACTTACTTTTTCGACCTGTCGGCGGCTGCCGGCAGGTTTTCTTGGTTCAAGGGAAAGGAACGGCCTTCGCGTCGGGCCGTTCTGCTTTTTTTACACCGTAAACACGGAGATCCCGAATGAATTGTTACATCAATGACAGAATTATGCAAAAATAAAACTGAATTGATACATGAACACCCCAAAATTAGCACTCATGTAACCGACTCTCGCGGGGTTTCGTTTTTGAATCTTTGGTTTCAGAAGCGAAATTTTTGCTTATTGAATTAGATGAGAACCCATTGCATTATCGAGTGTTTAGGCGCAAACGCACGCTCCGGACGCATTTCGAGCCCATCACGAGAGAAACGGAGAACCACCTGCCAGAAATTCAAGCATGGAAAGGGTTACAATGCGGTTACATATTTGACAGGCAGTTTTTTATGCATTACAATACTGTTGTATTTCGTGCCCATATACCCTTTTTTAAACGAAAGGCTTGACGAGGGTTACACCGTTAAAAATAAAAACGACCCAAACCGATACCGGATGGCAGGAAAGAGAGTCGATTATGATGATGAAGAAAGCGAAGAGCGCTATACGCCACAGCAGGAAGGCGAGCCTTGGGTTATTGGTAAGCCTGATACTGCTAATGGGAAGTCTGTCTTCGGCTGCTGCTGCGGACACGCAGTATTATAGCGCGGGCTGGCAGTTGATTGTGCCTCCGACAGCTACGGTTACGCCTGTTGTAACTGTGGCACCTGCCACGCCTACCGCCGCGCCTGAGGCCACGGCTACGCCTGCGCCTGAGGGTACGACTGTGCCTGAAGCCACGGCTACGCCCGAAGCTACGAGCGAGCCTGAAGCTACGGTTACGCCCGAGGCTACGACCGAGCCTGAAGCTACGGTTACGCCCGAGCCTACGACCGAGCCTGAAGCTACGGTTACGCCAGAGGCGACGGTTTCGCCCGAGGCAACGACCTCGCCCGAGGCAACGGTTTCGCCCGAGGTGACGACCTCGCCCGAGGTAACGGTTACGCCTGTTCCGACGGTTGCGCCCGCCCTGTCTCTGCAAACTTCTGAGGATGGCATCGACTTTGCCGTAACCCTTCCCGGGGATTCGTCTGTCTATGGCGCGGATTTCCAGGTTTCCCGCGTTACCAACACAGCGCTGCTGAACGCCGCGCGTGCGTCCTATACCGCCGTTTATGGCTCCGATAGCCTTGGCGGGGGAGCGGAACTGCGGCTTTACCAAATCGCTTTCAGTTCCCAGGGCACTTTGCTGGCGGTTCCCGCCGGCCTGTCCGTACAGGCTTCCGCCTCCGCGAACGTAGATTTTGCGCCGTCGCGGAGTTTCCCTTTCAGCTGGAGCGGTACCTCGGCTTCGATCGGCGGCAACACGTCGGTGAATGTGACCGGCAGCGGGTGGCAAACCACCGTGACCCTGTCCGGTTCCAATTCGATCCTGCTGGTGAGCGTTCCGGAAACGACTACTATTGAAGAAACCGCTACGCCTGAAGCGTCGGTGGAGCCTACCGCGGCTCCCGGTGTTTACATATACGAGGATGGCAACATTAGTCTCACGGCTACCCTTGGCGGCGCACTGCCGCCCGCGGGCGCGCAGTTCTTTGTAACGGCTGTTGGGGAGCCCGCTACGCCGGTCGATGTCGACGGAACCATTTACCTTGCGCTGATGGGCTACCGCATTGGCGTCCGTGTGCCGGAAGGCGAGTTGACGGCTAGCGAACCCATGACAATTAGCCTGAGAATCAAATCCCAGGCGATCCGCGACGAAATCACGGGCTTGTACAACTGCTCAGGGGATTCTCTTTGGCAGCTGCCGAAGGGTTCGGATACGAATACGCAGCAGACCTTTGAATTCCCGCTGACCGTTGGCGACGGGTTCGTGTTCGTAAAGGATCAAGTCGCAGAATCCGTAACGCCGGAAGTATCCGTAACACCGGAAGCGTCCGTAACGCCGGAAGCGTCCGTAACGCCGGAAGAATCTGTAACACCGGAAGCGTCCGTAACGCCGGAAGCGTCTGTAACGCCGGAAGCGTCCGTAACGCCGGAAGAATCTGTAACGCCGGAAGCGTCTGCAACGCCGGAAGCGTCTGTAACGCCGGAAGAATCCGCGACGCCCGCGCCGCAGCAAAACGGCACCCTCACCTATGAAAACGATACGCTGCGCCTCAGCGCGACCGTAGCCGACCCGACCCTCCTGCCGGAAGGCGCGCAGCTTGTAGTAACCTCGGCTGCCGGCGAATGGCTCGATTATGCCGCTCTCCT
>JADGQP010000082.1 GCA_017881705.1 Christensenellaceae bacterium | reverse complement strand
GCGGAAATACTTCTTGGCGGGCACTTCCATAAAGTCTTCCCGCTCGATATACAGTTCCCGCGTCATCACACTCAGGTGCGTGCCCCATTCGGGATGGTCGGGGTGGTCTTCCAGGGGCAGCTCGTCGCGCTTGTCCTAGGGCCAGTTGGTCAGCACCAGTTTGAGCGGGCGAAGCACCGCCATGGCACGCGGCACGGTCTGCCCCAGATCCTCGCGCACACAATGCTCCAATAGCGCCAAATCCACCACGCTGTCGGCTTTGGCCACGCCGATGCGGTCGATAAAATCGCGGATGGCGGCGGGCGTGTAGCCGCGGCGGCGCAGCGCGCACAGCGTGGGCATACGCGGATCGTCCCAGCCGGAAACGTAACCGCCTTCCACAAGCATGCGCAGGTAACGCTTGCTCATGATGGTGCGGGTCAGGTTCAGGCGGCTGAATTCAATCTGCCGCGGGCGGCTGGGCAGCATGTTTTGCGCGTGTTCCACCACCCAATCGTAAAGCGGGCGGTGATCCTCATATTCCAGACTGCACAGGCTATGGGTAATCCCCTCCAGCGCATCGCCGATGGGATGGGCGAAATCATACATGGGATAGATACACCAGGTTTTCCCCGTACGGTGATGTTCCTTAAACAGGATGCGATACATCGCGGGGTCGCGCAGGTTGAAGTTGGGGCTGGCCATGTCGATCTTCATACGCAGGATGATGCTGCCCTCGGCATGTTTGCCCGCTTTCATTTCCTCAAACAGCCGCAGGCTTTCCTCCGCGGGGCGGTCGCGCCAAGGGCTGTTTTTACCGTGCTGGGTAAGCGTGCCGCGGTATTCGCGCATCTGTTCGGGCGTCAGTTCGTCCACATAAGCCAAGCCGCGCCCAATCCAATCCACGGCGATATCATAACACTGCGGGTAATACTCGCTGGCGAAAAACAGGCCGCCTTTCCAGTCGAACCCAAGCCAGCGGATATCTTCCATAATGCCGTCTACAAATTCTGTTTCTTCCTTGGCGGGGTTAGTATCGTCAAAACGCAGGTTGGTCAGGCCGCCGAAATGTTCGGCGGTTCCAAAATCCGCCACAAGCGCTTTGCAGTGGCCGATGTGCAGGTAACCGTTGGGCTCGGGCGGAAAACGAGTGTGCACACGCTGGTAACGGCCGCTCTTCAAATCTTCTTCGATGAAATCCCAAATGAAATTAGCTTTTTTCGCGGGCATTTCCATTCCGTGCGCCTTCCTTTCGTGTGCCGCAAATCACTTTTACCGACGGCATTGTAACATTATAGAACGAAACCTAACCGTTGGCAAGGGTTACGGGCGGCTTTCCCAACTTTAACGGAGGCCATGGCGAAAGCGAACAATAACGGATTCTTTTATCGAATTATCAGTTTGACATTGCCGTTTACCTGCCTTATACTACTTTTGACAAGTAAACAGGAACACTCGGCTGACGGTTTGGGGAGAGAGCGGAACGCCGGTAAAACGACGCATCCGCCGCCGAAGGTGCAAGCTCGCAGAAGCTCTCAGGCAAAAGGACCCGAACCCGACGAAGCTCTGGAAAGCAGCAATGCACCGAAGAGGCAATCCGCCATACCCCAGGCGGGCGGTGAAACTTTCAGGTAAACGGACAGAGGCGCGAGAAAGGCGACCGTAAACGGTCGGTTTTCATCGTTGCCTGTTTTTTATTGCCGTTCATTTGAAAGGGGTGACGGGTTCTTGAGCGAAACGGAAACGCTGCTGAAAACACCGCTATACGCCATGCACGTGCGTTACTGCGGGAAGATCGTACCTTTCGCGGGGTATCTGCTGCCGGTGCAGTACGAGACCGGCGTAATGAAGGAACACCAGGCCGTGCGGGAAAACGTGGGGCTGTTCGACGTGAGCCACATGGGCGAGGTATTGTTTGTCGGGCCGGACGCGCTTGCCAATATTCAACACCTGCTGTGTAACGATTTTACTTCTTTGCAGGATGGGCGCGTGCGCTACAGCCCCATGCTCAACCCGCGGGGCGGAGTGATCGACGACGTGCTGGTATACCGTTTTTCCCTGGCGAAATACCTGGTGGTCGTCAACGCTGCCAACCGGCACAAGGATGTTGCGCATATGCTAAGCGCGCGAACCGGCGACGTGAAAATTGCAGACATCTCCGATTCACTTTGCCAGTTAGCCCTGCAGGGACCCAAGGCCGAGGCGCTGCTGGGTACGCTCGTACCTGAAAGCATGATTCCACAAAAGTATTACAGTTTTATCCCGGACGTTTCCGTGGGCGGGGTAAATTGCCTGGTAAGCCGCACCGGCTACACCGGCGAGGACGGTTTCGAGTTCTACGCCGCGGCCGGGGACGCGGAAAAGCTGTTTGCCGCCCTGCTGGCTGCCGGACAGCCCTTCGGGCTTGCGCTGTGCGGCCTGGGCTGCCGCGATACCCTGCGCATGGAGGCGGCCATGCCGCTGTACGGTCACGAAATGGACGATACCGTTTCTCCGCTAGAAACGGGTCTGGGCCGCTACGTTAAAATGGAAAAAGCCGATTTTATCGGCAAACAGGCGTTGTTGGCCGCGGGCGAACCCAAGCGCGCGCGGATCGGGCTGAAAATGCTGGGCCGTGGCATCGCGCGCGAGCACTTTCCCGTGTACGCTGGCGATCAACCCATAGGCCACAACACCAGCGGTACCTTCTGCCCCACCGTCGGCCCCGTCGCCATGGCTCTGGTGGACGCGAAATACCAAACCGTCGGCAACCGGCTGAGCGTGGAAATTCGCGGCAGCCGCGTGGAGGCCGAGATCGTACCCCTGCCCTTCTATACCCGTCAAAAATAACTTAAACGACCGCCCAAGCGGCAAGGAGGCTTTCCCATGGAAATTAAGAACGATCGGATGTATACCAAAAGCCACGAATGGGTGCTATTTGAAAACGATACCACCGCCACCGTCGGGCTCTCTGATTTTGCGCAAAGCGAGCTGGGCGACCTGGTATTCGTCAACCTTCCGCAGGTTGGCGACGCGGTAACCGCCGGCCAGTCTTTCGCGGACGTGGAGAGCGTGAAAACCGTAAGCGACGTGTTTTCCCCCGTTACCGGCGTGGTCGCCGCCGTGAACGAGGCGCTGCTGGACGCGCCGCAGCTTATCAATGAAAACGCGTATGGCGCGTGGCTTGTAAAGGTGGAAAACATCACCGGCAGGGAGGAACTGCTGGATGCCTCCGCTTATCGCGCGCTGGTTGAAAAGTAAACGATTTTTCCCCCTCCGGCTGCCCTATTCGCATCTGGCTGGCGCTTATTGTGCGCTTACAGAATCATAAACAGCCAATCCACTAAAAAAGAATATCGAGGGAGCACTCATGAGCCATTATCAACCCCATACCGAAACGGAATCGCGAGCCATGCTCGATTCGCTGGGTCTTGCGAGTACCGACGCATTATTTGAGGCCGTACCCCGGGACATTCGGCTTACCGCGCCCGTGCCGCTTGCCCGCGGCCTGAGCCAAATGGAAACTCAACGGGCGATGGAAGAGCTTGCCGCGCGCAACACCGCGTACCGCCTTTGCCTGCGCGGCGCGGGCTGCTACGACCACTACATTCCCCCGCTGGTCAGCCAGATTACCGGCAAGGAAGAATTCGTTACTGCGTACACGCCCTACCAGTCCGAGCTTTCACAGGGCATCCTGCAAAGTATTTTCGAGTACCAAACGCTTATTTGCGAACTGACCGGCATGGACGCGAGCAACGCGGGCATGTATGACGGAGCCACCGCCGCCGCCGAGAGCGCCACCATGTGCCGCGAACGCGGCCGAACCGTCACGCTTGTATCCGCCTGCGCGCACCCGGATACGCTGGCCGTAATGCGCACCTACTGCTACGGTACCCATCATGAGCTGCGTATAATCCCCGCTGTGGACGGACACACCGATTCCGCCGCGCTTGCGGCCATGCTCACGGACGACGTTGCCAGCGTGTATATTCAGCAGCCCAACTATTTCGGCGTTCTGGAGGATGTGCCCGCGCTGTTTGCCGCCGCGAAAGCCGCTGGCGTAAAGTGCATTCTCGGCCAGAACCCCATGACCTTCGCGCTTCTGCCAAGCGGCGCGGAAGTCGGCGCGGATATCGTATGCGGCGACGTGCAGCCCTTCGGCATTCCTATGGCGTTCGGCGGGCCGTCCGCCGGATACATGGCGACTACGACCGCCCTGCAGCGCAGGCTGCCCGGCCGCATCGTAGGCCAGACGACCGACGCGCAGGGGCGCCGCGCCTTCGTGCTGACGCTTCAGGCGAGGGAACAGCATATCCGCCGAGAGAAAGCTTCCAGCAACATCTGCAGCAACGAGGCGCATTGCACGCTGACTGCCTCCGTATACCTGACCTACCTGGGGCTTAAAGGGCTTACGGCCGTGGCCGAAAACTGCCTGACCAAGGCGCACGCGCTGGCCAAAGCCCTGTGCGAAATCCCTGGCGTAAAATTACGCTATTGCGGCGAGTTCTTCCACGAGTTCGTTACCGATTTGCCCGTAGACCCCGCCAACGTGGAAGCGGCGCTGGAAGCGGACGGCGTTTTGAGCGGCCTTCCCGTTCAGGGCGGGATGCTGTGGTGCGTTACCGAAAAAGCCGACGCCGCGCAGCTTGCGGACGTAGTACGGCGGGTGAAAGAGGTGTGCGTGAAATGAGCGAACCCGTACTGCTGAGTTTTGAAAAAAGCGTGAAAGGTCGGTATTCCGACGTGATACCCGCCACGGACGCGCCCGCCTGCGATTTGCCGCAATGTTTTCACCGCAAGGTTGCCCCGCGGCTGCCGGAGTTGGCCGAAACCGATGTGGACCGCCATTACACACAGCTTGCACACCGCGCCTATGGTGTGAACTGCGGGTTTTATCCGCTTGGCAGCTGCACCATGAAATACAACCCCGCCGTCAACCAGACCGCGGCGGCGCTTTCCGGCTTTCAAAACACGCACCCGCTTGCGCCCGAACACGCCGTGCGCGGCTGT
>JADGQP010000081.1 GCA_017881705.1 Christensenellaceae bacterium | reverse complement strand
TGCAGGCAATCTTCATCCATCGAAAGCAGCACGGCGCTCTGGGCGATGTGCTCGGCGGCGCGGGGGTTTTCGGCCATCAGCAGCGGCAGTGCGCCCGTACGCAGGCGGTTGCGCTGGCAGCAGGGCAGGGCGTTGCTTTCGTCCTCCCGGTAGGGCAGCCCCGCAGACGCCTCCAGAATATCACGCTTGGACACGCCCAGCAGCGGACGAAGCACGCGGATACCCTCACGGCATTCTTCTTCCCGCATACCGCCAAGGCCCCTTGCACCGCCGCCGCGCACCAAATGCGCAAGCAGCGTCTCGGCCTGATCGTCCTGGTGGTGCGCCAGTAAAAGCGCATCCGCGCCGCATTCCCGCGCGCGGGCAAAAAGCAGCCGGTAACGGGCCTCGCGTGCGCGCGCTTCCGCCCCCGGGGCGTCCATATCGCCTTCCAGCGCGGCGTGGTCGCAGGTGAAAGGCACCCTAAGCTCCGCGCAGAGTGCACGGCAAAATTCCGCGTCTGCAAGCGACGCATCCGCGCGCAGGCCGTGTTCCACATGCGCCGCGCGCACGGTCAAGCCATGCTTAGGGGCTAACGCGCACAGCGTGCGCAGCAGCGTCACGGAATCCGCGCCGCCGCTTAGCGCCACCAGCAGCGTCGCGCCGCGTTCAAGCAGGCCAACCCGTTCCAGGGCGGCCTCCACCGTTGTCGTCATCCGCTCGTTCATAGGTTTATTGTACCATTCCACGGTATTTTCGGCAAGGTTCGCGTTGATTCCAGCCTGGCACGTCAACGACTGGCACGTCAACGACTGGCACGTCAACGACTGGCACGTCAACGACTGGTATGTCACCGACCGTTAGGTCCCCGACCAGCAAGCAGCCCACTGGAAAAGGCGAACATCAGGTTAAAACCGCCGCAGTCCCCATCCACATCCAGCACCTCACCGGCGGCGTACAGGCCTGGGCACAGCAGGCTTTGCATCGTTTCGGGGTCGAAATCCTCCGTGCAAATTCCACCCGCCGTTACCTGCGCCTGCTCAAACCCGCGCGTTCCCAGCACAGGCAGCCGAAGGCCCGCAACCGTTACGGCCGCGCGCTCCACATCCGCCGAGGTCAGGCGAACCAACTCGCGTTTCGGCTCCCAAAGCCCCGCCTCGCTTAAAATCAGCCGCGCCACGGGCGGCGCGAACGCGCCGGTGAGCCAGTCCCCCACGATGCGGTCGCGGCGCAGATCAGCAAGCGATTGTAAAAACGCGCATAACTGCGGCGGCGCAGCGCCATCCTGCCCGATGGCAGGGCGAAAATCCAGCGCAAGGCTCGCGCCCGCCTCATAAAAGCGCGCCAGCTGCATCGCCGCGATGCCGCTTACCGCGTCGTCTCCAAAAAGCACTTCGCCTTCGGTTTGACGCAGCTGCACACCATTCGCGTTATACAGGGTCAACCCGGCGCGCACCCGTTGCCCGCTCAGCCCCGCTAAACGGCGTTTGTCCGTCAACAGCGCGCAGAGCGCCGGTTTCAAGGGTGTAACACTGTGCCCGAACGCCGTAAGCAGTCCGTATCCCGTGCCGTCGGTGCCCTGCGCGGGCGAGGCTGCGCCGCCGACCGTAACAATCACCCGATCCGCCTGCAGGTTAATTGGCCGTTCGGCCGCCGGCACAGCCGCTTTACGCGGCGCGCCTGTTTCCGGCAAAGGGTCCGCCTGCACGGCGCGGATGACAAACCCATCCCCCGCGCGCTCAATCGACTGTGCGCGCGTGTTGAGCACAAAGGTCACGTTGCGCTGCGCCGCGCGCAGCAAAAGCGCCTCCGTTACCACGCTTGCCTGCAAAGCCGCGGGGTACATGCGCCCCTCGGCTTCCTGCCGAAGCGGCACGCCCAGCGACGTGAAAAACGTGCATAGTTCGGGATATCCCACGCGCGCCAGCGCCGCGCGGGCGAAGCGCTCGCCGCCGAAGTAGACGGGCAGGCCGCTGTTGAGCACGTTGCCCCGGCCGTTTCCCGTAACGCCCAGTTTTTTCAGCGGTTTGCGGTTGCGTTCCAGCACCAGCACACGTTCGCCGCGTTCTGCCGCCGCGATAGCGGCCGCCACGCCAGCAACTCCTCCGCCGATGATCGCCGTGGTCATGCCCATCCCTCCCACGGTGGTATCATAGCAGATACGCGGCCTGAAAACAACGCCTTTCAGGTTGTTCTATCCGGCCTTGCGGAACCGTGGATAACGCTGTGGATAATTTATGCTCCTACCGTGGAAAACGGATGGAAAAGCCATGTGAAATAATTGTAAAGCCTGCCGAGCAACGGTTTTCCGCACAGTTGTCATATCCGAACCGCGCGCGCCTCGCTGGGAACCTATCCCATATATAAATCCTGTAATCCTTATGGTACAATGGTTTCCCCTCCGATTCCCAGAAATGTACTAAAAAGAACGGCGTTTCCCGCGAAGCCCGCTTTCTGTCGGCTCAACCCCGCGGCATACTCCTGCGCCCCTATGGAAAACTCATGCTTTTCAGGCTTTATCGGGCCTGTCTTTTCTCATTATTTTCCATATCCCCCCACGTTTTCACCCGTTGAAAGCCCCACGGAAATCTGTGGACTGCGTATGGAGAAAATAGTTCCGGCATGGATAACGCTGTGGATACGGCATGGATACCGCGCGCAACCGCCCGCCCCGCAAGCTTTTGGACGTTCGCGGGCGGCTTGAGAAAATCCATTTCATATACAAGCTGTGGTATTGACATCCACAACCTTACACAATATAATGGCTATACTCCACTAAAAATCGGACGTACGCCCCGTAAGGACGTACGGGCGACAGGCGAGCAGCCCCAACCACATTCCAAAGCAATGGCGCAAACGCGGCAGACGGAAGCGCCGTATTTGCTTGCCTCGCGCGCAGGGCATAGCGGGTAACCCCATGGAACAGGAGGACAACGGAATGATCACATCCATCAAAAAACGCGACGGTCGCGTGGTTCCCTTCGATTCCGTTAAAATCGAGCAGGCTATTGAAAAAAGTTTCAACGCCAGCGGCAGCATGAAAAGCGCCGAAACGGCCCGGGAGTTGGCCGATATTGTAGTTTATAACCTGCAAAACGACGAAAACGTACCCAGCGTGCCAAGCGTTGAGCAGGTGCAGGATATGGTGGAAAAGGTTCTGATCGAGCACGGTTTCGTACGTTCGGCCAAGGCGTATATTCTGTATCGCGCGGAACGCAGCCGGGTACGCGAAATGAACACGCGCCTGATGAAGACCTTTGAGGATATCTGCTTTAAGGACGCTAAGGACAGCGACATTAAGCGCGAAAACGCCAACATCAACGGCGACACCGCCATGGGCGCGATGCTAAAGTTCGGCAGCGAGGGCAGCAAACAGTTTTACGATATGTATGTTCTCAACCCCCGCCACGCCAAGGCGCACCGCGAGGGGGATATCCATATCCACGATCTCGATTTTTACACGCTCACCACCACCTGCACGCAGATCGACCTGCTCACGCTGTTTGACGGCGGCTTTTCCACCGGCCACGGCGTACTGCGCGAACCCAACGATATTTACAGCTATTCTGCGCTTTGCTGCATCGCCATTCAAGCCAACCAGAACGACCAGCACGGCGGCCAGAGCATCGTGAATTTCGATTACGGCATGGCTCCGGGTGTGAAGAAAACCTACGTGAGGCGTTACCGCGAAAACCTCGCGCGCGCGGCCGAGCTGCTGCTAAGCCTGGAAAATGCTCCTGAGCTGATGAAGAAACTGATTGAGGACGTATACGCCGAAACCAGCCAAAGACCGACGCTGGTGCCCGACGAGAAGTTGGAACACCTTGTGGGTGAAAAGCTCGCCGCGCTGTGCCCGGCCGCCGACCCCACGCTGATTGCCCGCGCGCTGGCTTTTACCCGCGAGCATGCCGCGCAGGAAACCGACCGCGCCACCTTCCAGGCCATGGAAGCGTTGATCCATAACCTGAATACCATGAACAGCCGCGCGGGCGCGCAGGTACCTTTTTCCTCCGTCAACTACGGCATGGACACCTCTCCCGAAGGCCGCATGGTGATGCGCAACCTGCTGCTGGCCACCGAGGCGGGCCTCGGCCACGGCGAAACGCCCATATTCCCCATCCAGATCTTCCGCGTAAAGGAAGGCGTAAACTTTAACCCCGGCGAGCCGAACTACGACCTGTACCGCCTGGCCATCCGCACCAGCGCCAAGCGGCTTTTCCCCAACTTCAGCTTTATGGACGCGCCCTTTAACATAAAATACTATAAAGAGGGCCGCCCGGAAACCGAGATCGCCTACATGGGCTGCCGCACCCGCGTAATCGGCAACGTCTACGACCCCACCCGCGAAATTTCTCCCCGCCGCGGCAACCTGAGCTTCACCTCCGTAAACCTCCCGCGTATCGCCATCAAATCCAAGGGCGATATCCCGTGGTTTTTCGAGGAACTGGAACGCACCCTGCAGCTGGTGGTGGATCAGTTACAGGAACGCTTTGAGATCGTCGCCAATAAAAAGGTGAAGAATTTCCCCTTCCTGATGGGCGAGGGTGTATGGCTGGACAGCGAAAAGCTGGACTGGGAGGATTCCATCCGCGAGGTGCTCAAGCACGGCACCCTGTCCATCGGGTTCATCGGCCTGGCCGAAACGCTGGTGGCACTGCGCGGCAAACACCACGGCGAAGATCAGGGCAGCCAAAACCTGGGTTTGGAAATCGTGGGCTTCATACGGAAGTTCTGCGACGATATGAGCGAAAAAACGCACATGAATTACACCTGCCTGGCTACGCCCGCCGAAGGCTTAAGCGGCCGCTTCGTGAGGTTGGACCAGGAACGTTACGGCATCATCAAGGGCGTGACCGACCGGGATTATTACACCAACAGCTTCCATGTGCCGGTATATTTCCCCATTAACGCATATGAAAAAATCGCCATCGAAGCGCCCTACCACGCGCTGACCAACGCCGGTCACATCAGTTACGTGGAAATGGACGGCGACCCCACCAAGAACCTGGAAGCGTTTGAGAAGATCGTACGTTACATGC
>JADGQP010000080.1 GCA_017881705.1 Christensenellaceae bacterium | reverse complement strand
GAGACGCGCGAACTGAACCTGTATATGCAAAAATACTGCGGCTGCGTGTTTAGCGAGGAAGAGCGCTACAGCAAACCCTGCCAGAAGCGCCTGCGGTTGGCCGCGGAAACGGGCGGGGAAGCACTGCCCGCGGATGGGCAAAGCGCGCGGGCCGCGCTTCGCCGTGCGGGTGAAGCATACGACGAAGCCGAGCGCGCGTACCGGCCAAAGCCGGAAAAGGATTGAACGGGCGATGACATACGACAGCCAGATTAATAAGAATTAAAAACATCCGCCGATTCATGCGACGGATGTTTTGTTTATTACCCGATGTGAAACGCTGTGATAAACAACTTGCAAAACAGAACAGCCACCCAAGCGTACAGGCAAACGAACTTGGTTGTGGTTATCGCGCCCGCGAAAGCCGCCCGCCCGTCGTCGCGCCTGGGATAAACACGCAGCAGACGCATCAGCAGCAGATTCTCCGCCAGGTCGAACGCGCAGCGCACGGCGGCGAGCACCGCCATTAAAATAAACAACGGAGTGCCGCGCCCCGCCACGTTCAGCCCAATAGCCAGCATAACGCCTAAAAAGCAAACGATCAGCCCGAAATCCACCTGCCAGTAGCGGCGCATCTTCGGCCGCCCCTCTTCGCCCGCCTGTTCAAACAGGGCGTACAGCTCGTTTGCGGTGTAATGAAAATGCGTGTCGGGCATATGAAATTCTTTGCCCTTGCCCAGCGTTTTACGCGGGCTTTTCGGGGACAATTCCATACTATAATAGAAGATGCCCAAGCCAACCGCGCATAACAGCAACGCCGCCGCTTCGTACCAAAGCATGGGTTTCCCTCCCTCGGTTAGGCCAATATGTTTTTGCGTCAGGTCAGGAGCGGATTACGCCGATCTGCGTACAGGGCACGCTTCCGTCTATCAAAGCCTGTACGTGATGGCGCGCGTGGCCGATAATCACGCGGCTGCCGTTTTCGGCGGCGCGAAGCGCGTAGGCCAGCTTGGCCTTCGCTCCGCCGGCGCCCGCGCGGCTTGCGCCCTCGCAGTGGGTCATCAATTCCGCTACCTGCTGGCGAAGGGTGCGGATGTCCGGGTAAAGCACGTCCCGTACCAGGGTGGAGGGATCGTTGCGGTTTAGGTAGATCCCTTCGGCGCTGGTAAGCAACACCAGCGTTTTTGCGCCCATCAGCGAGGCGATCACGGCGGCGGTTTCGTCGTTGTCCACGCACTCCACCACGTCCTCGCCGTTCACGCGGCGGCTGGCAAGTTCCATTTTCCGGTTCTCCTCGTCGCTTACGGGGTCGTTGTAGTTGATAATGGGAATACACGCCTGCTGCGCGGCGCGCAGCAGGAAAAGGCGGATGTGTTCGCGCTTGGCGGGGTCGTTGAAATGGGTGTGCTCCACCAGCAGCTGCCGTACCCCGAACTCGGGGTGGATAAACCTGCGGTAATTATCCATCAGTATAATCTGCCCCTGTGCAGAATAATCCGTTTTCATCAGTTCGGGGTCGCCGGTCAGCTCCCGGCCCGCGCGGTGCAGATAGTCCAACCGGCCGATCTCGGTCGCGCCGCTGGTAACCAGCGCCATGCCCGGGCGCAGATCGTCGCCCAAACGCTGGAAAATGTTGTAGTCGATGGTGCCGTCCTCACGCTGCACCAGCGCCATGCTCCCGATCTTGATTACCAGATCAATGCTCTCCAAAGGCCGGCTCCCCTTTCGTTTCGGTAATGCTTTTCAGCCATTTTCGGCCGATAAAATGCGGTACGCCGATGATTATCTTCACAATCTCCTCGGCAAAGGTGCACAGGTACACAAATTCCACCGGTAAATGGAACACGAAGGTTGCCACCGCGCAAAGCGGTACGCCGATCATCCACATGCTGCCCACGTCCAGCACCAGGCTGAACACCGTATCCCCGCCGCTCCTAAGGATGCCCACGACGTTAATGCAGTTGAACGCGCGAAACCACATCGTCCCCGCACTGAACAGCAGAAGGATCTTCGCCTTGTCGATCACCTCAGCGGACAGGCCGCCAAACAGAGACAGTATTGGCATCCGAATCACCAGCAGCACGACGCCCAGCACCACGCCCGCGGTCATCGCGCCCGCGATCATGCGCTTGCCATACAGGTACGCATCTTCCTTGCGGCCCTCGCCCAGGGTTTTGCCGATGATGATGGCCGTAGCGTGCATCATGCCGAAAATAAACACCCATACCAGGCTGTCCACGGTGGAACAGATACCCGTGGCCGCCACAGCCACGTCCCCCATGCGGCCGTAATACACGCCGTACATCGTTGTGCCAAGCGCCCAAAGACCTTCGTTGAAGATTACGGGCATGACGATCCGGATAAAACGCCGTACAAAGCTGCGGTCACCGCAGAACAGCTGCCTTGGGGTCGCCCCGGCAGGCAGGTGTTTGCCATAGGCGAAAGCCAGGTTCACCGCTAATTGTACTCCCGAGGCGATATCGGTGGCAATAGCCGCGCCTAAAACGCCCATGGCGGGCAGCCCAAGACGGCCGAAAATAAGCAGGTAGTTAAGCGCCGTATTCACGAAGATGCTGAGGACTCCGGCAATCAGCGGAATATAGGTTTTCTCCCCCGCTTTGATGCACATGGAGTAAACGGTGCTCACGCCCAATAGCACATAACTAGGCGCCACAGCCGCCAGAAAGGTTACGGCGGCATCGTGACTTTCGCCCGCGGGTAAAAAACAATCGATAATCAGCCCGGGCTTGAGCATCGCGGCCAAGGTAAATAATAAGGATAGAATCGCCACAGCGACAAGTGAAATGCCCATGGAATGGCGCATTTTTTCTATGTCTTTCGCGCCCCAGTACTGGCTCATGAAAATTGCGCCGCCCGAGGCGGTGCCAAAGCAGAAAAGCTGGAATACGAAGGTGAAGCGGTTGGCCTGCGTAACGGCGGAATACGCCGCGTCGCCCAGACTGGAAACCATTAAGCCGTCGATTATGTGCAGCGAGGAGCTTACCAGATCCTGCAGGATAATCGGCAGCGCAATAATTACGACCCATTTGGCAAAAGGACGGTCCCAACACAAGCAGGACCGTAAAAACGCGACCGGACGCGCAAAAACCGAGCGGCTCATTCCGGCATTCCCCCATTATATCCGTGCGCCGTGGCCCTTAAAACATCGTGCGTTAAAACGCGCTGCGGCTTTATGCTTTCCGGCCGGAAACCAACCAGCAAAAAAACGGCGGAACACGGCGTTCCCCAATCGTATGAAGCATACACAGGCACGCGAAAAAAGTCAAGCTCACTTAGCCGAGGCTATTGCTTCCTCCCACGCACATAACAGCCGGCAATGCTTGAAAAAACACAATGAAATTTCAAAAAAGTGTTGACAGGCTACCAGGGGCGGTGTTATTATATTCAAGCTCGCCTGAGAGCGACGAACCTTGAAAACGATACAGAGAGATAAAACGAAACGCAAAGCGCAGTCAAGGACATTGAGTAAATGTACCTGCCCTGAGGCCGCAAGGCCGAGGGGAGATATCAGGAGCATAAGGATTAAACATAAGAGTTTGATCCTGGCTCAGGACGAACGCTGGCGGCGTGCCTAACACATGCAAGTCGAGCGGAGACAGCCAAGTAGCAATACGAAGT
>JADGQP010000079.1 GCA_017881705.1 Christensenellaceae bacterium | reverse complement strand
GTAGGCGGACAGGAAACCATTGGTCTGCGTGCGTTTGCCGACCACTTTATTAAAGGAGAAGGTTTTGCCGTTGTCCAACACCAGGCCATTGATTTTTGAAAACGCCAGGCGGATATTATCGTTTCGGGCGTCGGTAGAGTGACTGTCGATCGGCGTGACGGCGCGAAAGCGAAGCGTATAGTTTTTTTGCAGGTCGGCTACGGTTACGGAAGGCTGTATATCTTCCGGCTGCACCTTCACTTCGCCGCTTTGAAAGCTGCTGATCATCCCTAAAATCTGCGTGCGAAGCGAATCCACATCCAGCTGTTTGCCTACCACCTCGTTTTGGAAGGAAAACGGCTGCGATAGATTATCCGGGTCAAAGGACAGGAATGCCGCGTCCTGCGGGGCCACGTAGGCGTTTTGGGCCAGGGTGTTAAGAATATTGTCCACAGCGGTGGTGTCCGCGCTTTGATCCACGCTGGAAAAATCGTATCGGGTAAGTTTGGCGGCCTCAATCTCTTTTTTAAGGCCGAAAATATCTTTGCGTTTCGTAGCGCTGGTTTCATGCCCCACAGCCCACGCGGCTTCCAGTGCCTGTGTGGGGTCGCTGCCGATACCCAGCGTTGCTGCGGTGATATCTTTGTAATCACCGGTGGGGCTCACAAGCCGCACATACCAGGAATTGAGCTTGTCGCTAATCTGTTTTTGCACGGCTTGCGTTCCCTGGTCCCAGGTCATGCCAGCCAAGTCGATGCCGTCCACATACACGTTATCCAGAAAAATGGACGTATACGGGCGCACATCCATCTGTGTTTTCCAGACATAAAGCCCACCGCCGGCACCCGCCAGAAGGACGACGATTAGCAGGAACAGAACCAACCGCCTACGGAAGCTCCGCTTTCTGGGCGGTTTTTTCGTACCGTCCGGCCGACTTGCGCCGGTCCGAGCGCGGGATGCCTTTGCGGCATTGGGCGCACGGTTCGGGTCGCCAGCAATCTGCAGCGGCTCATCAGCCCGCCTGGGTGGTTGGTAACCCTGGCTGTACATAGGTTTGGCTCCTTCGTTATCTTCGGCCGCATGGTACAGCGGTGAAGAAGCGGTATAAAAATGCGCTCGGTTTACCGGTCCGCGCCTTGCGTGCGTGCTTGTCGGTTTCCTTTCAGGTTTCACAGCGAGTGTTTACTGGTATCTCCCGCCCTACTGAATCCGCCAGGCGACACCGACCATGTGCCGGGGGCTGTGCACGGTTTACGAGGCGATCGCGTTGTCCAGCGCCTCAAGATCGCTTTCCCAATCGTGCCATCCGGCCGGAAAGCCGCCCAGTTGCGCGCGCGAGCCACGGTCGCCGTGAAAATCGCTTCCGCCGGTTACCAGCAGTTCCATCCGGCGCGCCATGCTACACAGCGTTCGCGCCTGCGCCACGCTTGCCGAGGGATGGAAGGCTTCGATTCCCCGCAGACCGGCTTCTTTCAAGGATAGCGCCAATGCCTCCAATATATGGGGCTCAAGTCCCGTCCGTACGGGATGCGCCAGCACCGGCACCGCGCGAACGCTGATAAGCAGCGCAATCGCCTCCGCCGCGCTTCTGTGCGGAAGGGGTACGTAGGCGGGTCGGCCCTCATCCAGATAACGGTCGAACGCCTGCTCCAGGGTGTTTGCCGCGCCAACGGCTACCAGCGCGCGGGCGAAGTGCGCCCTGCCGACCGGCATTCCTTGTGCGTCGTCGGGCGGAAGCAGCCCAGGCGGCAGCTCAATACCCATTTTCCGAAGCGCCAGAAGCATCTCGTTACCCCGTTCGCGGCGCTGCGCGCGGGTTTCCGCAAGCGCGTTGCGCAGCGGTTCCGCCGCCGCGTTTACGCCATAACCCAAGATGTGGATATGCCCGTTATTTCCGGCGCTGAGTTCCACCGCCGGTATCAACCGAAGGGTTTCCCCTTTCCGCTCGCATTCCGTTACGGCTTCCGCCATGGGCACAAGCCCGTCCACCGTGTCGTGGTCGCATAGCGCCAGCACCTTCACACGCCTTTTCAGCGCCTGCGCGCAAAGCTCGCGCGGAGAAAGCAGCCCGTCGCTGTAGCGGCTGTGTGTATGAAGATCGATCGGGTTCACGGATCGATGAACGGGTCTTTGTCGTTGCCTACCGGCTGGGGCCCTTCCATCGCAGGCTTGAAAACCGGCTGAGCAACAGGGCGCGTCGCTTTTTCAACAACTTCCTCACGGGGTTTCACCGGTTCGGGAGGGAGCGTTTCGCCGTTCATCACGGCCTCAAACTCGATGCGGCTTAAGGTATCGTGCTCCAAAAGCGCCTCGGCCACGTCCGTAAGCTGTTTCTGGTGCTCGGTTAAAATCCGCTGCGCGCGTACGTAGCACTCGTCCACAATACGCTTGGTTTCCGCATCGATCGCGCCGGCGGTTTGCTCGCTGTATTCACGGCTTTGGCCAAACTCCATGCCGACGAACACTTCCTGGTCGCTGGAAAGGTACATGGTGCCAACCTCGCTCATACCGAATTGGGTCACCATACGGCGCGCCAGTTCGGTAGCGCGCTTTAAATCGCTTGAGGAGCCGGTGTACAGATCGTCCAGCGCAACCTTTTCGGCGGCGTGGCCGCCCAGCGCCATGGTAACCATGCCCAACAGCGCGGTCTTGCTGATATTGTCATTCTCCTCGGCAGGCAAGCTGAGCGTGTAGCCTCCGGCCTGACCGTGAGGCACAATCGTAACCAGATGTACGTCGTCACACTCCGGCAGCAGGTTGGAAATCACGGCGTGGCCCGCCTCATGATAAGCCACCGTATGGCGGTCGCGGAGTGTAACTTTATGGCTCTTCTTTTCGGGGCCCATCTGCACACGGCTGATGGCGTCTATCAGGTTTTGCTGAGAAATCTTTTTACTTTTCTCGCGCACGGCGACGATGGCGGCCTCGTTCATCACGTTTTCCAAGTCTGCGCCGGTGGAGAAGGGCATGCGCTTGGCTACGTTTTCCAGATCCACGTC
>JADGQP010000078.1 GCA_017881705.1 Christensenellaceae bacterium | reverse complement strand
TTTAACCGAGTAACGTCTTTAAAACAACGCAAACCTGTTATACTCGGTAATGGCGGGAAACGCTTCCGTCTTGAACGATTACAGGAGATGAGCAAATGCGAATCCACCAATACGACAACGCCCAGCAGGTAGGCCAAGCGGCAGCTATTTTAATCGGCGCCCAGCTGCTGACCAAGCCCGACGCCGTGCTCGGGCTGGCCACAGGCTCCACCCCGATACCCACCTATCAGGAACTGATCCGCCTTTACCAGGCCGGCGTTCTTGATTTTTCCAAGGTTACCACCTTCAACCTGGACGAATATTGCCAGCTGCCTCCGCAGCATCCATGCAGCTATCGCCATTTCATGCGCCAGGAGCTTTTCAGCCAACTCAACCTGCCCGCCGAAAACCAGCATATACCGGACGGCAACGCAGCCGACCTGTCCGCCGAGTGCGCGGCGTACGACCAGGCGATACTCAGCGCAGGCGGGATCGACCTGCAGTTACTGGGCATCGGCCGTAACGGACATATCGGTTTTAACGAACCTTCCGATCAATTCGTATACGGCTGCCATGTCGTACACCTCACCCAGAGCACCATTGAAGACAACCGTCGGTTTTTCAAGCGTGAGGAGGATATGCCCCGTCTGGCCGTGAGCCTGGGTGTGGGCAGCATCATGAACGCGAAGAGCGTGCTGCTCCTCGCCACCGGCAAAGACAAGGCAGAAGCCGTGCGCAAAGCGATTTTGGAGGACATCGACCCGTCAACGCAAGCCAGCATTCTGCGTACGCACCCAAACGTGATTTTCCTGCTGGACAAAGCCGCCGCGTCGCTGCTGTAAACCGTGAAGCCGGAGGGATTCTGCCATGATATTTCAAAACGTTTCCTACTTCGGGAAGGACTTCCGCTTTCATTTTGGCGATGTTTTTACGGAAAACGGGCATATACTGCGCCTGGAGCCGCGAAGCGACGCCGCTCCGGCCGGTTGCGACCTGCTGATACCCGGGCTGGTGGATATTCACCTGCACGGCAACAGCGGCGCGGATTTTTCGGACGGCGATCTGGATGGTCTTACGCGAATGGCGCGCTTTCTGGCCAGCGTGGGCGTAACCGCGTTCAGCCCCGCCTCGATGTCCCTGCCGGAAGAAACGCTGGCACGCGCGTACCGTACCGCCGTACGTTTTTCCGACGAAGTGCCGGAGCGCGCGGCGGTAATCCGCGGCATCACGATGGAAGGCCCCTATTTCTGCGCCGCAAAAAAAGGCGCTCAGGCGGCCGAAAACCTTTGTGCACCTGACCTTGCGCAGTTTACAAGGCTGCAAAACACTGCGAGGAACATGATCCGTATCGCGTGCGTGGCGGCGGAGCTGGAAGGCGCTGCGGAGTTTATCCGCGCCGTGGCGGCGCAGGGAGTTACGGTATCGCAGGCGCATACCAACGCAAACTACGAGCAAGCCTCGGCGGGTTTCAACGCCGGCGCGACTCACGTAACGCACCTTTTTAACGCCATCCCCCCGCTTTTGCACCGCGAGCCCGGAGTGATCGGAGCGGCGGCGGAGCGCGCGAACGTAACAGCGGAGCTGATCTGCGACGGCGTGCACGTTCACCCGAGTGTGGTGCGCGCGGCGTTTAAACTGTTCGGGCCGGAGCGTCTTTGCCTGGTCAGCGACGCCATCGCCGCCACAGGTGTTCCGGGCGGCAGCTGCCTGCTGGGCGGGCAGCGCGTTACCGTGCGGGACGGCCGCGCGACGCTAGCGGACGGCACCATCGCCGGTTCGGTAGCTACGCTGTTTGATTGCGTACGCAACGCCGTAGCCATGGGGATCGCGCTCGAGGACGCGGTTCGTTGCGCCACAGCCAACCCCGCGCGCGTCATCGGCGCCGACGATATCGGCGTGATCGACGTGGGCAAGCGTGCGGATTTGCTTTTATGCACAAGCGACCTGACCTTGAAGCAGGTATACCTGGGCGGCGAAGCATTGTGAACACGGTTTTTATGTCGATTTATCTTTTTTTCAGAAATATGAAAATCTGCCTTGACAGACGCATACGGATTGGTTATACTCAAGCACAGGTTTGAAAATACGCACGGAAAGGGGGCGCACCGGAATGAGCATGAATTGGGATATTGGCATCAATATGCAGATCAACCTGAGCATCAAGGGGATCCTTATGTCTATCCGTCCGTTTGCCACGGTTGATTCGGTCAAATTGCGCCCGCCTGTCTGTTTAGCCGAGTACTGACGAAAAACGTCGGGTACGGCATGATCTTCAAACAGGCTTTCGGCGCTCGTGCAGAAAGCCTGTTTTTTATTTGATTTTATTTGGAGGAACGTATGACAAAATCCAGACGTAAGATCCTGTACAGTTTCATGAAAGGAAACCTGCTGAAATATCTGGGCGCGATCTGCGCGATGGTGGTCAGCGTAGGCACCGGCCTGATCGCACCGCTGGTGTTGGCCGGTACCATCGACGCGCTGGTGAACGTTTCCAACCACAAGCCGGATGCCGCAATCACCCTGCCGGAACCCGCCGCATCCTGGATGATGGCACGCGGCGGCATACCCTACCTGATGGAACACCTGTGGCTGGTCGCCGTCGGCATGATCGTTCTGTACGCCGTGGGCGGCGTGTTCCAGTACCTGCGCGGCCGCTGGACGGCGCAGGCGAGCGAGCGGTTTTCAAAAACCATGCGCGACAGGCTGTACAGCCACCTGCAAAACCTCAGCTACGAATACCACGTGAAGGCGCAGACGGGCGACCTGATTCAGCGCTGCACATCAGACGTGGACACCGTGCGCGGTTTCCTTGCCTCGCAGCTGGTGGAGATTTTCCACGCCATAGCCATGGTGGCGATCGCGCTGGCGGTGCTTTTAAACATCAACGTACGCATGACGCTGTACTCGATGGTACTGGTGCCGCCGCTGTTCGTGTTCGCGTTTGCGTTTTTCAACCTTGTGCGCAAGTACTTTCTGCGCGCGGACGAGGCCGAAGGCAAGCTGAGCGCAACGCTTCAGGAAAACCTTACAGGCGTGCGCGTGGTACGCGCGTTCGGGCGCGCGGCTTTTGAGGAAGACAAGTTCGACGCCGCCAACGAGGATTATTACCGAAAATCCATGAAGCTGGTTCACCTTCTGTCCGTATACTGGGGCGGTTCGGACACCCTGTCCATGCTGCAAACAGGCATCACGGTGGTGTGCGGGGTTGTGATGGTGGTAACCGCGCCTCTGGAACTCAGCCTGGGGCAAATGGTGATCTTCGTAAGTTATATCTCCATGCTGCTGTGGCCTATCCGCCAGCTTGGGCGTATCCTCTCGGATCTGGGCAAGGCTACGGTGTCCTTTGGCCGCATCAGTGAAATATTGGAAACCGAGCCGGAAAAGGACACTCCCGACGCCGGGGATTACCCAATCGACCGGGATATCGAGTTTCGCCACGTGGGTTTCGCTTACGACGACGGCCGCGAGGTGCTGGCGGATATCAACCTTACGGTGAAGCGAGGGCAAACCATGGCGCTGCTGGGCGCAACGGGCAGCGGAAAATCCACGATGGTCCACCTGCTGCAGCGTCTTTACGACGTAACCCGCGGAGAGATTCTCATCGGCGGCGTGAACATTAACCACATTCGCAAACAATACCTGCGTTCCCACGTGGGGCTGGTATTGCAGGAGCCCTTCCTCTACTCCCGAAGCGTGCGTAACAACATCGGCATCGCCCAGAAAGGTTGCTCCGATGAAATGGTCTGCGCCGCCGCGCGCATCGCAAACGCCCACGAGTTTATTGAAGGGTTTGAAAACGGCTACGACACCCTGGTGGGCGAACGCGGCGTAACGCTTTCCGGCGGGCAGAAACAGCGCATCGCCATCGCGCGCACACTGTTAAAGCAAAACGACATCCTCATTTTTGATGATTCCCTGTCGGCCGTGGACACGGAAACCGACCGTGCCATCCGCGAGGCGCTGCGTCAGGAGCGCGCTGACGGCACTCCCCACGCCACCACATTTATCATCTCTCACCGGCTTACGACCCTCGCGGAGGCCGACGTGATCGCCGTGATGCAAAACGGCAGTATCGTTCAGCTGGGTTCCCACGAGCAGCTGATCGCTCAGGAAGGGTTGTATAAGCGCATCTACCTGATCCAGTCCGCGCTGGAAGACGAAATGAACGGCGACCCTGCCGTGAAAGGGGCTTAAAAGATCATGCAAAACTTTGAGGAATATAATGATTCCAAGCATCTTGACCTGAGCGTGTGGAAAAAACTGCTGAATATTTCCAGACCCTATAAAAAGCACCTGATTGCCATCCTGGCCACGATGTCCATCACCGCCACGTTCGACGTATCCTTCCCCCTGCTGAACCGCCAGGCGATCGACCGTTTCGCCGCCGTCGGGACGCTTAACGGCTTGGGCGGATTTATCGCTATGTACGCGCTGGCTATCATCGGGCAGTGCAGCTGCATCTTCTTCTTTATCAACCTGTGCGGGCAGGTGGAAATCGGCCTGTGCAAACTGATCCGCCGACTCGGCTTCAAGCACCTGCAGGAACTTCCGTTTTCCTTCTACGACCGCACGCCGGTCGGTTACCTGATCGCCCGTATGACCAGCGACACTCAGCGCCTCGGCGATACGGTGGCTTGGGGGCTGATGGATTTCATGTGGTCGGCCGCGTATATCCTGATCGTTTCCATTACCATGCTGGTGCTGAACTGGCGGCTGGCGTTGGCTGTGCTGGCCGTGGTGCCGGTTATCGCGCTGATCGCCGGCTATTACCAAAAGCGCATCCTGGCCAGCTACCGCGAGGTGCGCAAGATCAACAGCAAAATCACCGGCTCGTTCAACGAAGGTATCACAGGCGCTAAAACCACCAAAACCCTTGTGCGGGAAGAAGCGAACGTGCAGGAGTTTACGCAGCTTACGGACGGTATGTGCCGGGCCTCCATGCAGGCCGCTATCACCTCCGCCACCTTCCTGCCCATTGTGGTTTCGCTGGCCGGTTTTGCCACAGCGTTCGTGCTCTACCGCGGCGGCTATCAGGTATACGCACTGGGCACCACGTCCATTGGCACCCTGACGGCGTTTATGACCTATGCCACGCAGATATTTGACCCCATCAGCAACATCGCCCGCCGTTTCGCCGAGATGCAGCAGGCGCAGGCCGCCGCCGAACGCGTGATTGCGCTGTTGGAAACCGAGCCGGAAATTGCTGACACGCCCGAAGTGGTCGCCGTGTATGGGGACAACTTTCACCCTAAAAGGGAAAACTGGCCCGCCCTGCACGGGGATGTCACCTTTGAAAACGTGTCCTTCCGCTATACGGGCGGCGAGCATGTGCTGACCGATTTCAACCTGGAGGTAAAAGCCGGCCAGAATATCGCCATCGTCGGTGAAACGGGCAGCGGTAAATCCACCGTCGTCAACCTTCTGTGCCGCTTCTACGAACCCACCGGGGGCCGTATCCTCATCGACGGGGTGGATTACAAGGAACGTTCGCAGCTCTGGCTGCAATCCAACCTTGGGTACGTGCTGCAAACGCCGCACCTGTTTTCCGGCACCGTGCGCGAAAACATCCGCTACGGCCGGTTGGACGCGACCGACGAAGAAGTGGAAGCCTCCGCACGGCTGGTGGATGCCGAGGAATTTATACTGACGCTGGAAAATGGCTACGACACCGACGTCGGCGAGGGCGGCAACCGCCTGTCCACCGGCCAGAAACAGCTGATCTCCTTTGCCCGCGCGATGATTGCCAACCCCGCCATCTTCGTTTTGGACGAGGCAACCAGCTCCGTAGATACCGAAACGGAACAAAAAATACAGGCAGCCATCCGCACGGCGCTGGCGGGCCGTACCAGCTTCATCATCGCCCATCGCCTATCCACCATACGCAATGCGGATCGCATTCTGGTGCTGCACGACGGAGAAATGATCCAATCCGGCACGCATAAAGAGTTGCTGGCGAAGCAGGGGTATTACCGCGACCTGTACACCAACCAGTTCAAGGCCGAAAAGCAGCAGACGCTTTTGGAAGAAGCATAAAAATACGGAAGCCGCGGAATCATTTCCGCGGCTTCCTTGCTTGTCAAAAAAGTGGGCTTCGCCGCTTTTTGAGTTTCGGGTATTGTTTGCGGCCCTGCCGCAAAATCCCCGCCCGACCTGCAAAGCCGGTCGATACGAACGGCAATCAGAGGGCTGCGGCCCTCTGATACATCCTGAAATCAGGCTTTTTCAATAGCCTAGGAAGCCGCGGAATTATCTCCGCGGCTTTCTTGCATGATATTCTATTGCCAGCGCTTGGCGGCTGTTACTTTACTTCGCTGTCTGTTGCCGGCTTCACAGTCTCGACGGCGGGTGTCGCCTGTTTATCAGCCGTCTCTTTTTCCCTGATTCTCGGGTAGGAAACAGCAAAGACCATACGATCTGATTCCGTAAGGCTGGTGACGCCTTTTGGCAGTTTCAAATCAGCAATGGTAACCTGTTCGCCCGGTTCCATGCTGCTCACATCTATTTCAATGGAAGCGGGGAAATCGCCCGGCAAGCCCTTGATCTGAATGGATTCCAGCTGTTGTTGCAATTCAAAGCCCTTATGGAGAAGCACATCCCGACCCTTGAGGTGTACGGAGACATCCGCTGTGGCTTCCTCCGTAAGGGAAACCGATTGAAAAGTCACATGCAGCCATTCTCTGGACACCGGAGCGTGTTGAATTTCATGGATCATCGCCGTATAGGCAGTTTTTTTATCCGCCTGAAGCGTATAAATGCTGGACAGCCCATGGG
>JADGQP010000077.1 GCA_017881705.1 Christensenellaceae bacterium | reverse complement strand
TCAATCAGACGGGACACATAGGCGGAGGCGGCGTGGTAAGGTATTCCGCACATCGGCGCGCGTTCGCTGAGGCCGCAGTCCTTGCCCGTCAGCGTGAGCTCCAGCTCCCGCGAGGCAAGCTGCGCATCCTCATAGAACATCTCGTAAAAATCGCCGAGGCGGAAGAATACAACACAATCCGGATGCTTCTGTTTCACATCCAGATATTGCTGCATCATGGGGGTTACGGGCATGGGCGGTCTTTCCTTTCAAAGGGATCGGGATGATCCCGTATCAATGGCACCCGCCGCAGCTGTCGCAGGAACCGGAGCAGCCAGAACAACCGTCTTCCTCGTCCTGTTCGCCGGTGACGACAAATTTAATGATCTTGTTCACCTGCTGCATCATGTGGTTGAAGGCGGTGTTGGCCTCTCGCATGATTTTAATTTTGCTGTTATCTTCCATGGATTTTTGCGCGGCTTCTAGCTTTTCGCCGGCGGCAGCCAGCGCCGAATGGTCCATATCATTTTGCGCCAGCAGGTTCTCCACCACTTTACGCTGCTGGGAATAATCCGCGATCAGCCGCGTCGCTTCCTCGTCGTTCATGGTCGCCTGTTCCGAGATCCGCATTTTAATATATTCTTCGCTATCCAAAATTGCTTCCGCCAATTGTTCCGCCTGGTTGAGTACGTTTTCCATCGGTTTAACTCCTTTACTTTCTTACCGCGCGCAGCGTATTCGCCGCCGAAGATGTGATGGTTACCGGTATAATCCGGCCAATGTCCTTTTCGGAGCCTTCAAAGGTAATGGTGATTCCACGTGTGCCTTTACCGGATACCTGCCGCCCGTCCCGTTTGCTCAGGCTTTCCACCAGCACGTTTTCGCTTTGACCGATCATCATTTGGTGAACGGCCGCCGTTCCCACATCCACCGTTTCAATCAGCCGCCCAATCCGCTCGCCAGCCACATCCGCAGGAATCTGCCCGGGAAGATCGGCGGCTCTAGTGCCTTTTCGCGGACTGTAGATAAAGGTAAACGCGGCGTCATACCCAACCGTTTCCACAAGCGAAACGCTGTCCTCAAACTGGGCGTCGGTTTCTCTGGGGAAGCCGACAATCAAATCGGTGGTAAGGCCGATGTTCGGGATGCTCTTGCGAATAGCCGCCACGCGGTCAAGGTAGCTTTCACGGGTATAGCGGCGGTTCATCGCGGCCAAAATCTCGTTGTTCCCGCTTTGCACGGGCAGATGCAGGTGGTTGCAGATATGGCTGCCTGTGGCCATAACGTTAATCAGCTCGTCGGAAAGGTCCTTGGGGTGCGAGGTCATAAAGCGGATACGGGGCACGCCCAGCCTGTCCAGCGCACGCAGCAGCTCCGGAAAGCTCTCGTCCGTACCATTGCCATAACTATTCACGTTCTGCCCCAACAGCATAATTTCCTGCGCGCCGCCTTTTAGCAGGCTTTCGGCCTCGTTCAGTATATCCGCCATACGGCGGCTGCGTTCCCGGCCGCGCACGTAAGGAACGATGCAATACGAACAGTAATTATTGCATCCGTACATAATGGTAATGTATGCCTTGTATTCCGCAAGCCTGTGCGCCGGTAAGCCCTCGGCGATCAGGTTCTCCTGAGCGCTTACGCTTACCACGCGCTTATTTTGCGTAAGCAACGTATACAACAGCGTTGGCAGAGTGTGCAGGTTGTGTGTGCCAAACGCCAGATCGACAAACGGATATTGCTTTAAAATCCGTTCCGCCATACCGGGTTGCTGCACCATGCAGCCACAAACGCCGATCATCAGCTTTGGGTACTCTTTCTTCAGCTGTTTTAGCCATATCACGTTGCCAAGCGCCCGACGTTCGGCGTTATCGCGTATACAGCAGGTGTTAAACAGCACCAGATCGGCGTGCGTACGGTCGTCCGTCTCGGTCATGCCCATTTGAAGAAGCATACCCGCGAGCTTTTCGCTG
Source organism: Christensenellaceae bacterium (assembly GCA_017881705.1). Lineage (GTDB taxonomy): Bacteria > Bacillota > Clostridia > Christensenellales > Aristaeellaceae > CAXXOK01. Next base: position 11,903 of record JADGQP010000077.1, on the reverse strand, counting down.
TCGTGCGCGTTCATCTGGCAGCCATAGGTGACGATATGGAAGGTTTCGGGCCGGTTGGGCAGGGCCGCGATGCGCTCCCGCGCATCCTCCTGCCTGTTCATCTCGGCTTCGCTGACGTATTCGGGTCGGTTACTCACGCTTGTGATCCCTTTCTATACGGTTACGGTATCCGGTGGCTCCGCAAACTTTACATGGCTCCTGCAGCGTTTCCCGAAGAGAAACGCCTGTCCGTTTGCGGGTCATTTCCAATAAACCAAGGCTGGTAAACCCGTGCAGCACGGTCTTGCCCCGTTCGTGGGACAGTTCGGCTTCCAAGCAATCGATCACCTGTTTACGCTCTTCGTCGGTTTTCATGTCAATAAAATCAATCAGCACGATGCCGCTTACGTTGCGAAGGCGTATCTGGCGCGCGATTTCTCCACAGGAAGCCAGATTATGCGTAAGCGCCAATTCCTCGCCCTTTTCGCCCAGGTAGCGGCCGGAGTTTACATCCACGGTGGTCAGCGCCTCGCGCTCGTCAATCACCAGCGAGCCGCCGTTACCGAGCTCCACGCGCCGGGAAAGCGCCTGCGCCACCTGCGCGTCTACCGATGCGGAGCGCCAGACGGCTTCCAGTTCCAGGCTGCTCACCTGTTCCCAAAGCAAGCCGCCGACAGGCGACGGCATACGGTTAACCGCGTCGTTACAGGTAACGCTAAGTTGATAGCGCGTCGCATAATCCCGTACAAGGGCGGTCAGTGCCGAAGGTTCGCGGTAAAGGAGGACAGGCGCTTTTTGGAACTCGGCTTTTTTTAGGATATCCACCCAAAGCACCTTGAGCTGCTCCAACTCGCTAAGCAATTCGCTCTTTTTAGCGTACAGCGCCGCGTAGCGCAGGATTAATCCGCAATCTTCCTGTTCGCCAATCTCGCGTCCCATGGCCAACAGCGTTTCGCGTTCTTCCGGTTGATCCACCCGCTTGCTGACCCCTATGTAATGGTTGAGCGGCATATAGATCAGCGTTTGCCCGGGCAATGCAATATCCCGCGTGAGATAAGCGCCCTTCTGTTCTTTCGCGTCCTTTTTAACCTGAACGATTACATCCGTGCCGGAAACCAGCGGCTTATCACCCTGCAGCGCGTGAAAGCTCTGCATTTCGCCAAGCGGCAGAAAACCGTTGAGCGGCTGGCCGATGGACACGAACGCCGCCTTGACCCCGGGGGACACGTTTTCTACTCGCCCCAGAATAACGGCGTTTACCAGTGTGGTTTCGTCGCCGTATTCCTCATAGTATTCCATGAGCTTTCCTTGGGCAAGCATCGCGATTTTTCGGTGTTCGCCGTCCGCCATCACCAGGATGCGTAAAGATTCATCCATTTTCATATTCCTCCAAGGGTATCGCGCGTCCGTCCTTAGCCATTGCAAGTATCTGTTCCCGATAGGCGATAAAATCCACCGTCTCCACTTCGGCCATTTCGCATAGTGCGCGCATCAGCACGGATGGCTTTAGCGACCCGTCCTGCCGGTTACGCACGACGCAGCGCAGCACAACGCCCGCATCCGTTTCTTTCACTTCGCCGGTTTGGATGAAAGGACGTATATTGGTTTGCTTTTCCGCGCTTTTCGTTCTGCGCAGGGTTACGCATTCCTCGCCCGCCATAAACAGCCGAAACGCCGCGGCTATTTTAGCCGTTTCCGGCGTGGCGTCCATTTCAATACGCATCACAGAGCCGGACACCAGCGCCATCAGCGTTGGATAATCGTCCGCAACGGCGCGCGCGCCTATAACGCGCAGCGCGGGCGGCAGCGCGCGGCTCAGGGTCTGCGCGAATATGGCGGGGTCGCATTCTCCCTCCACAGGCACGTCCATCAGCTCCCTTAGCCCCACCACGCCCACGGATAACGGGGAAGCGAAACTGAGCTGAATATGCGGGTTGAAGCCGTTGCTGTAACAAATGGGCAGGCCGCTGCGCCGCAGCGCGCGCTGCACGGCGCGCATGAGATCCAGATGCCCGATGTGCCGTACCGCCATGCTTTTTTCAAATACGACAATCATTCGCATAGGCTGCACAACCCCTTTATCCGCTCAATGCCGCATCCGTTGCAGCCCAGGCGGCAATCCCGCGTTGTCTGCGCCTTTAACGCCCGCTCATACTCCAAACGCAGGTATCGTTTGGTAACCCCAACGTCGATAAAATCCCACGGCAACAGTTCCTCCGCTCCGCGTTCACGGTTGGCGTAAAAATGAGCGTCCACGTTACAGTCGCGAAAAGCCTGCATCCACAGGTCAAAACGGAACTGATCGTTCCATCCGTCCAGTTTGCAGCCGAGCTGCCAGGCGCGATAAAGCACATCGGCCATTCGCCTGTCACCCGAGGCGAAACACGCCTCCAAGAAGCTGATGGAGGGATCGTGCCAATGAAAAGTCACTCCGTGAATATCAAGCAGCCTGCGCAGTTCCTGCTGCTTTTGGCGCACGATTTCCATCGAATCCTGAGCGCACCATTGGAACGGGGTGAAGGGTTTTGGCACAAACACCGCCGCGCTGCAAGTAACCCGAAGCCCTTTGGCGCGCTGGCCTTTGGGTACGGCATAGTAGGCGGCCACGGCGGCCCTCGCCAGTTCCGCAATGCCTTCCAGATCCTCGTGGGTTTCGGTGGGCAGCCCCATCATAAAATAGAGCTTCACGCTGCTCCAGCCGCCCTCGAACGCGTCCTTGAGTTTATCCATTAAATCCTGCTGGGTAACGCCTTTGTTAATCACATCGCGCAGGCGTTGGGTACCGGCTTCCGGCGCAAAGGTAAGGCTGGATTTTTTCACCTTCTGGGTCTGGGCAAGCGATTCCTTCACAACGCTGTCGATACGCAGCGAAGGCAGCGAGATACTCACGCGTTTATCCGCAAAACGTTCCATCAGCCCTTCGCAAAGCTCCGGCAGCTTTGAATAATCGCCGCTGGAAAGCGAAGACAGCGATATTTCCTCGTAACCGGTGCTGTCCACCAGCTTTTGAGCCAGCTCCGTAAGCCTTGTAAGGCTGCGCTCGCGCACGGGCCGATACAGCATCCCCGCCTGGCAAAACCGGCAGCCGCGCGTGCAGCCGCGCATAATCTCCAGCATAATACGGTCGTGAACGATCTGCGTATAGGGTACGGGGATCGTCGTCGGGTATACGGCAGCGTCCAAATTCTTAATAAAGCGCTTTTTCACGGTCGCCGGCGCCGCCGAATCCACGGGCGAAAAGTGGCTCAGTGTGCCGTCCACGTTATAATCGGCTTGGTAGAGCGACGGCACGTACACACCCTCGATGGCCGCCAGCCTGCGTAGGCGCTCTGCGCGGGGCAGACCGCGCTTTTTACAGTCGTTGAGCGCGTCCACGACTTCCACGATCACTTCTTCCCCGTCGCCCATCATAAACGCGTCTATAAACGCGTGCAAAGGTTCGGGGTTTGATGCGCAGGGGCCGCCGGCCACCACTATCGGGTCAATGTCCGTACGTTCGTCGGCCTTCACGGGTACGCCGCCTAACGAGAGCATCTCCAAAATATTGGTATAGCTCATTTCGTATTGCAGGGTAAAACCGACGATATCAAAGCGGTTGAGGGGGGTACGACTTTCCAGCGAAAAAAGCGGAATCTGCTCCTGTTTCATGCCGCTGAGCATATCCACCCAGGGCATGCAGACGCGTTCGCACACAGCATATGGCAAGGCGTTGAGGATGCTGTACAGTATTTTCATTCCAAGGTGAGACATCGCCACCTCGTAGGTATCGGGAAAACAAAAAGCAAACGATATTTCAGCCTCGCCGATCGGTTTTACGTCGGTGTTCATTTCGCTTCCGGTATAGCGGGCGGGTTTTTCCACACGCTCCAGAAGGTGTTCGATGCGTTGTGTCATGACGTTCCTCCGTTTCTGGGCTTCCTTGCATAATGTACCATGCCGGGGCTTCTTTTTCAACCTTTAAGCAGAAAAAGGCACGTTCGTCCCCTACCGGTCGCATGTATCGTTCCTGGGTTCGATCGCCCTGGTGTCGTTTGCGCGTCTGTTTTTCACACCAACAGGCAAGGTAGCTCTTTTCATCGGCCGTTCGTCGGTGTAGAATAGAGGGGACGTTGAACAAGGGAGGTCATTGGATGAACTGTGCGCGCCGGATTACGGACGATTTATGGTATATCGGTGGAAGCGACCGCAGGCTTGCCAAATTTGAAAACCAGTTTCCCTTGCCAAGAGGCATATCCTACAATTCCTACCTGCTGACAGACGAGCAAACCGTATTGATGGATGCGGTTGACCCTTCCGTGGCAGATGTGTTTTTTGAGAACCTGCATGCCGCGCTTGCGGGCCGAGAGCTGAACTACGTGGTCGTCCAGCATATGGAGCCGGACCACGCGGGGACGCTCATGTCGCTTTTGATGCGTTATCCGCGGGCTACGGTAGTTTGCACGGCAATCGCCAAGAAGATGATCGGGCAGTTCTTTGGCAAGGTCGAGGGGTTAGCGATACAAACTGTGGCCGACGGCGAGAAGCTCAACATCGGCTCGCGTGAGCTTACCTTCATCGCCGCGCCGATGGTACACTGGCCGGAAGTCATGGTGACCTACGACCCCAAGGAGCGTACCCTGTTTTCTGCCGACGCGTTCGGCACCTTCGGAGCGCTTTCCGGCAGCCTGTACGCGGACGAGGTAAACTTTGAAACCGAATGGCTGCCGGACGCGCGCAGTTATTACGCCAACATCATCGGCAAGTATGGCCCGCAGGTGCAGACCCTCCTGAAGAAAGCCGAAGGGTTGGATATCGCGCGCATCTGCTCGCTGCACGGGCCTATATGGCGTAAGCGCATTTCCTGGTACGTGCAAAAGTACTCGCAATGGAGCACTTGCGAGCCGGAAGAAAAAGGCGTGCTGATCCTTTACGGTTCCATCTACGGCCACACGCAAAACGCCGCCGAGGCGCTTGCGGCGAGGCTGGCCGACCGTGGCGCGCACGTCGCGCTTTACGACGCTGCGGTGACCGAAATTGGCATTCTGATGGCGGAAACGTGGCGTTTCAGCCATATCGTGGTCGCCTGTGCCACCTACAACGCCGGTATTTTCTCGCCGGTAGAGCAATACCTGCTGGATATCAAGGCGCACAACCTTCACAACCGGGCGTTCGCGGTGATGCAAAACGGTTCCTGGGCACCCGCGGCAGGCAGCCTGATCCGGAAGATTTTACTGGAAATGAAGGATATCCGCCTGATCGAACCGATGGTGGATATCCGTTCCGCTCTGCAGGACGATCAAGCCGCCGCGCTGGACGAGCTCACCAACGCACTGATTGCCGACCTGTTCCCCACCCCCGTACTACGCGCCCCGTCTGCCGACCCGGTCGACCCGATTGCACTGTTTAAGGTCGGTTACGGCCTGTATGTGCTGACCGCTAAAGACGGCAATAAGGACAACGGCTGTATCATCAACACCCTAACCCAAATCACCAACGCGCCCAACCGCATGGCTGTAGCGGTAAACAAGCTGGATTATACGCACGACCTGATGTTAAAAACCGGCGTTTTCAACGTAAGCATACTCACAAGCGATGTGGAGTTCCCCCTGATTAAGCGTTTCGGTTACCAAAGCGGCAGGGACACGGACAAATTCGCGGGCTTGTCCGGCGTGGCGCGAAGCGAAAATGGCCTGACCTACCTTACGGAGAACTGCAACGCCTTCCTCTCCTGTAAAATCGTATCCACGCACGATTACGGCACGCACACGCTGTTTATCGCCGAGCTTACGGAAGCGCGCACGCTTTCCAGCGAGCCCAGTGTGACCTATACGGAGTATTTTGATCGCATCAAACCCAGACCCAAGCCTTCCGAAAAGAAGGTTCATGGCTTCCGCTGCAAGATCTGCGGCTATATCTACGAAGCCGATACGCTCCCGCCGGATTACATCTGCCCCGTATGCAAGCACCCCGCCTCGGACTTTGAACCCATCGGGTTTGACAGTTAAGCGAGTTGAAAGCGAAAGAATAATACGTTATACAGCAACGGCGGCCCTTCCCACACAATGCGGGAAGGGCCGCCGTTTACGCGAGGAAGGTGAAGATTATTCCTCTTCCTCTTCTTCGTGTTTCGCGCTTTCGATGATCTTCTGCGCCACGCTGGCGGGTGCTTCTTCGTAGCGTACAAACTTCATGGTAAACAAGCCGCGCGCTTGGGTCATGGAACGCAGGTCGGTCGCGTATTTGAACATTTCAGCCAGCGGGGCTTCGGCTTCCAGCTTTTTAAGCCCTTCCGCCTGGTTCATACCCATTATGCGGCCGCGGCGCTTGTTCATATCGCCCATGATGTCGCCCATGTATTCATCCGGCACAAAAACTTCCACGTGCATAATCGGCTCCAGCAGCGTGGGGCCAGCGTCCAGACAGCCTTTTTTAAAGGCGATACGCGCAGCGGTTTTAAACGCCATTTCGGAGGAGTCCACCGGGTGGTAGGAGCCGTCGTACAGTTTAGCGTGCAGGCCCACCATCGGATATCCCGCCAAAACGCCCTTCCCAACATTCTCCCGCAGGCCTTTTTCAACGGAAGGGATATAGTTGCGAGGCACCGAGCCGCCCACTACCGCGTCCTCAAACTCGAAATCCACGTTGGTGTCGCCGATGGGCGAAAACTCGATCCACACATCGCCGAACTGGCCGTGCCCGCCGGATTGCTTTTTATGGCGGCCCTGCACCTTCACGGTCTTTTTAATGGTTTCGCGGTAGGGAATACGGGGATCCTGCAGGTCGGCTTTGGCGCCGAATTTGGTGGCCAGTTTGTTGCGTATCACGTCCAGGTGCAATTCGCCCTGGCCGGACAGCAGCGTTTCGCTTGTTTCCGCGTTCTTTTCCACCTTGATGGAGGGGTCTTCCTCCTGCAGGCGGGCCAGGCCGCTAAAGACCTTGTCTTCCTCACCCTGCTTGGTGGCGAAAATCGCCTTGCTGATGCAGGGGGCGGGGAAGTCGATCTTCGGATATACGATGGGGTGCGCCTGATCGCATAACGTATCGCCGGTGAAGGTGAACTGCAGCTTGGCCAACGCGCCCATATCGCCTGCGTTAAGTTGCTGCGCGGAAATTTGCTTTTTACCGCGAAGCACGTACAGGCCGTTGATCTTTTCGGTTTTCTCCTGGGTGGAGTTATATATGGGGGTCGAAGGCATCAGCGATCCGCTCATGACCTTAAACAGGGAGAGTTTGCCCACAAACGGGTCGGCGATGGTTTTATACACCAGGGCGGAAAACGGCTCCTCGTTTTTGCAGGCGCGCGTGATTTCAGCCTGGTTGCGGGGATCCACGCCCTTGTAAATGGCGCGCTTGGGCGAGGGCAAAAAGTCTGCCATCACGTCCAGCAGTTTGCGAATGCCCACGCCCGTAATGGCGGAGCAGGGAATAACGGGTGCGATTTGGCTGGTGAACATACCCACCTTAAAAGCTTCCAGAATCTCTTCATGAGAAAGCGTTTCACCTTCCAGATACTTCATCATCAGTTCGTCGTCGGAAGCGGCGGCGGCCTCGGTGATTTCGTTTAAGGCGGCGGCGATAGCGCCGGCCATTTCCGCGGGCACGGGTATTTCGGTAGCGGTTTTATTATCGCAGACGTACGCCTTGTTTTCCAGCACATCTACGACGCCCTTAAAATCGGCGCCGTTGCCGATGGGCAGGAGGATCGGCACAACGCTGCTGCCGAACATTTCACGCAGCTGCTCGACCGTCTTTTTAAAATTGGCGTGTTCGCGGTCCATCTGGTTGACGATGAACATCTTGCCCACGTTGTTTTTAGTGGCGAAAGCCCAGGCTTTCTCGGTGCCGACGGCTACGCCGCCAACGGCGCTTACCACGATGGCTGCGGTTTCCACCACGCGCAGCGGGCCCATCATCTCGCCGATAAAATCAAAATAACCGGGCACGTCGATCACGTTGATCATTTTCTGTTTCCAGTCGATCGGCGCGGTGGCGGCACTGATGGAAATATGCCTTTTCATTTCTTCCGGGTCAGAGTCGGTCACCGTGGTACTGTCGTCCACTCTGCCCAAACGGTCGGTAATACCGGCAGCGAAAAGCAAAGCCTCTACCAGCGACGTTTTGCCTTCGCTGCCATGCCCCATGAGGGCGATATTCCGAATATCCCTGGTTTCATAATTAGCCATGGTAATCCCCCTTATGTTGTTTCATCGCGCCCCGACACACGTAACCGGTATGCAAAGAGCATTCGGCTAACGGTGCGTAGCTTCGCGGCGCTTTTGGAACGAAATCAATCTTATGTATTGTATCAGAAACCATATAAAAAAGGAAGGGTTAATTTTATGTTAAGTCCCCGGGGCAATACCGCGCTTCGCGCTTTCCGCAGGCATCGGCCAATTTACGCTAAACGCTTTTCTTATACTCGCCTTGTTCGCCCAGTAGGTTATAATACGGGTATATACGGGAAGGATCCGAAAAATCAGGACATGTATTTAAGAACAACGGCTGTTTGCTGCTTTTTATATAAGAGTATAAAAATATTGCGGCACGCTTAAGGAAGGAATTTTAATTTTAAATACCCTTCCAGGTTGCCGTTTTCGGAAACGGTAATTTGAGCGATTTTCAGTTCATCCATACAGCAAAGCAATATTGCAAACCCGTGAACGATAATATCCGCGCGTTGGGCCTGAACACCCGGCAGCGTCACACGTTTTTCCAGCGGCATGTCGGCCATTTGCTCCATCATGCGTTCCACTTGCTCCCGGCTAATGGAGTAGCCATGGATGTGCTCGCGGTCGTTCCAATGAACGTTTTGCGCACACGCCGCCGCGGTGGTGAATGTTCCGCCTACGCCCACCCATTCCTTGGGCTGCGTAAGGGCAAGAATTTCATTTTTTCTGGGCTGCAGAATTTCCGCCGCTTTACGCGCCACGGCGTGTGCATCCTCGGCATTCCCGATCGGCATCCAGCGGTACAGCCGTACCGCGCCCATTTGGAGGCTATCCGCAAATTCTATGGTTTTCTCCTCGCCGATCACGATCTCCGTGGATCCTCCGCCGATGTCGATCATGCCGGAGCGTTGCGCACCCGTAGAACCTAAAAAAGAAAGTTTGGCTTCCCGTTCGCCGGTGCAAATATCCAACTTAAGCCCTGTCGCTTGAAACAGGCTTTGTGAAAATTCCAGTTGGTTTTGTGCATCCCGTACGGCACTGGTGGCAAACAGGAAAACTTCCTCCGCGCCAATGGCACGCGCTTTTTCCGCCATCGCGCCTACGCTTCGGCACGCCTGCAAAATCATATCCATGGAAATGTCGCCATGCTCGTCCAAGGCCGCAAAAACGCGCAGCCCTTCCCGGTCCCGAAGCACACGGTGAAGCTGCGCGTCTTTCATATCCGCGACGAGCATACGTAAAGAGTTAGACCCAATTCCGATTGCAGCCGCCCTCAAGCTCCTCACTCCCAACGACAAGGGACTCTACGCATACGGTTATTTGCCGTCCGTGCCGTAGAGCGCCTCCGGATTGGTGATAACGATACGAATCTCATCTTGTTTCATATAATCGTACAGATTGCGTGCCTGGTTTTCGATAAAAGCATCGCTCTTTGCGGTAGAGAGCGTTTGCTTCAGGGTATTCTGCGTGTTTTCCAAATCGTTGCCGGTTACCACAGCTTGCTGGTACTGCTGCGTTACGTCGCTAATGCCGCCATCAAGCTTGGAACTAACGTAAAAGAACGCGATCGATACACACGCCAGCACGATGAGAATCGGCAGCAGCCTGACTCTTTTACGCATATCGCTCCGCTCCTTTGTTTTATACTTTTTTATTCGACGCGTTCGTTCAATCTCCTTCTTTTTACAAAAACGTACGCTTATTTCGCCAGTTTTCGCCCACGTACCTTCTCGATACCCGAAAACAGAACAAACGCCAATATGTTCGCCACTACCACACTCGCTCCGGATGGCGTGTTGTACAGGTAGGAGCTCATCAGACCCAGCATGAAGCAAACAACGGAGATCAGCGAGGCGCACAGGATTACGCCGTGAAAGCTCTTGCACACCCGCATGGCTGTGATCGCGGGAAACAGGATAAGGCTGGAAATCAGCATGGCGCCCATCATACGCATACCCAACACCACGGTAACGGCAGTAAGGGTGGCCAGAAGCGCGTTAAAAAAGCCCGCTTTCAGGCCTGTGGCGCGCGCAAACGTTTCGTCAAACGTAACGGCGAAGAGCTTTCGGTAAAACAGCGCATACATCGTCAGTACCGCCGCAGCCAGCACAACGCTGAGCCAAACGTCGCTTTCGCTCATGGCCAGAATACTGCCAAAAAGGTAATTGTTGATATCCGTGGTCATGCCTTTGCTTAAAGAAAGAACCAGTACGCCCACTGCCAACGCGCCCGTGGAGATCATGCCGATGGCCGCGTCGCCTTTGATTTTACTGCGTTCACTCACCCGTAAAAGCAGGAAAGCCGAACCCACTACCACCGGCACCGCTACGGACATTGGCGCAAACCCAAGCGCGGAAGCCACGGCAAGCGCTCCGAAACCTACGTGGCTAAGGCCGTCCCCGATCATGGAATAGCGTTTTAATACAAGGCTTACGCCTAAAAGCGCCGAGCACAGCGACACCATAAGCCCCACGACCAACGCGCGCACCATGAAGCTGTACGTAAACATCTGCCCCAGGGATTCAAGCATCGTCCTCGCCTCCCGTAAACGTGTGGCATAACTCGGATTTCAGGTAATCCTCCGCCGTGCCATAAAACAGGGGTTCGTGGCGAAGATGCAGGATATGCGTCGCGTAGCGCGCGGCAGCGTCCACGTCGTGAGAGATCATAATCACCGTAACGTGCCGGTTTTGGTGCAGGTCGTCGATGATCTCGTACATTTCACGTGTCGCCAGCGGATCCAGCCCCGCAACGGGTTCATCCAACAGCAGCAGTTTACGCGTGGCGCAAAGCGCCCTTGCCAATAGCACCCGCTGCTGCTGCCCGCCGGAAAGCTCCATCATGCTGTGCTTTTTCAAATCGGAGAGGCGCATTAATTGCAGGTTCTCTTCCGCCAACCGCTTTTGTTCCGCATTTAAAAACAGCGATCGTGCGGCAAAGCCGGAAGAAACCACTTCCCATACGGAAGCGGGAAAATCCCGCTGTAAAGGGTTTTTTTGCGGCAGATAGCCAATTTCGTTGCGGCTTAACCCATCGCCATAACGGATGGTCCCGTGAACCGGCTCCATTAAACCCAGCATACCTTTGACCAGCGTGGATTTCCCGGAACCGTTCTCCCCTACGATACAAAGGTAATCGCCTTCGTTGACTTGCAGATGAATGTTAGAAGCAACGATTTTGCCTTCATAGGCGAATGCGACGTCCTTACAGGTTAATAATGCCATCCGATACCTGGCTCCCTCCCGCGTATTCGCGGTTATTTTTCCGTCTTTTGCTTCCGTTTGGCTTCGCATTGTTTACATAAACCGTATAATACGGTTTGTCCCTCGTCCAGTACGAAACCGTGCTTACCCAGAAGATGTTTTGTAAAATCATGCACCACGTCGCAACGCAGGTGCTCCAGTGTTCCGCAATCCATGCAACGGATATGCAAATGGCTTTCCTTGCAGGGGTTAAGCTGGTATAAGGCGGCTCCTCCGGCGTTTTGAGGTGTATAACGGCGCAGGGCGCCTTCTTCGCACAATCTGGCAACGGCGCGGTAAACGGTCGTGATGCCCACATCTGCGCCCAGCGCCGCATACACTTCTTCCGCCGTAACGCACGCATCCGAATGCGCCCGAAAATAATCGGCGATAACTTCCTTTTGCTTTGTCTGGTAAGCGCCTCGAGCGGCCATCTTCGTCCCTCCCGTTCCGAATCCGATAACCATTTTCATATTATAGACATTTGTTCCCCTGTTGTCAACACATCGTTGAAACGCCTCTGCTCCACCTCTTA